>DATNPC010000644.1:0-4690 GCA_036703375.1 Allocoleopsis sp. | reverse complement strand
GAGGGAATTTGTGGGATTAGCCGATCAATTCGTGCAAAACCAAAACCAAATTGCCTATGTCACGCAAACCTTATCCCTGAATGCGTCCCTTGTGGCAGCAAGAGCGTCCGAACAACGCGACCCCAAGCAATTTGCGATCGTTGCCCGTGAATTTGGCTCCATTGCCGATCAAGTGAGTCAACTCGCTCAACAAACAAGCGAAGGCCTGACAGCCCTGGAACAACAGAGCGCCCAAATTCACACGGCGGTATCAGCCGTCGATGGTGATGTGCAGGGGTTGGGCGAACTCGTCCGGCAATTTACCACAGGTGTTGAGCAATCGAATCAAGTCTTCGATAGCGTCCAGATGGTCACGGGTGAAGCGATGCAAGCGGGTGAAGCCGTCGCTCACTATAGTCAGGACATTGTTGAGGCGGCTCAAGTGAGTGCGGTTTTGATGCGAGAGATTGCGGAGCTAGCCAACAAAACGGCCCAATTGACTCAATTATCGCGAGAGCGATCGGATCAAATCGATCTGCTGTCTGCTCAGTTACTTCAGAACGTTCAATTCTTCCAGTTACCATCCGCTCTAGAGCAGGACAGCGAAGCGCATGCAGAAAGCGATCGCGCCGCGTTAGCCACCCAAGGAGCGCCAGAACGAGCTTCAGCGCTGATGTTGGCAACCGATCGCACTCAGACCTAGGAAATCCTTTAACTATTGCTACCTAAGAAGTCCCTGCCTTCTGCCCTCTGCCTTCTGCCTTCTGCCTCTTGCCCTCTGCCTTCTTGTACTAAGGCGCTGGATGCCCAAAATTCCGGAAATACCCTATGAAAACCCTCCCAAATAAACCGACAGTCGTTTCTCCCATCCAGGAAGCTCAATTCAATGGGGTTTCAGTGCAGTGGCCGACCCCCAGAAGCTCGAACCTTAGTCGTCGGCATCAGATTGGTATTCGTACCTTGGTTGTAACGTCTTTCGTGGTGCCAATGGTAACAGCCGTAGGACTCACCGGATGGCTTTCGATTCGCCACGGTCAGCAGGCTGTGAATGATATGGCCGGACGGTTGCAGGCTGAGGCTAGCGCGATCGTCTCAACTCATCTTAACTCTTACTTGAGTCTTCCTCATCAACTCAATCAAATTAACTTAGATGCGGTTGAATTGGAAGCATTAGACTTGCAAAACTTCCAAAAGCTGGGGAAATACTTTTGGAGACAAATGAAGGTCTTTAATATTGGCTATAACAACTTTGCCAATACGCAAGGCGAATTCATCGGGGTTGAACGGTTAGATAATGGCAATTTACTGATTAATGAAGTCTCGCGTTCAACAACCGGAGGGAAGCTGTACGTTTACCAAACGGATAATCGTGGCAATCGGACAAAGTTGCAGGAAACGAAGACCTACGATCCGAGAACAGAAGCCTGGTATGCTGAGGCCAAGAAAGCCGGTCATCCCCTGTGGACTGAGATTTATCAATGGGAAGATAAGCCGGAAGTGATGTCTATCTCATCCAGTTATCCAGTGTTTGAAAAGGACAAAACATTTCTTGGCGTCATTGGAATTGACTTAATCCTCTCGCAAATTGGTGGTTTCCTGAATCAGCTCAATGTGAGTCCTTCTGCCAAGATTTTTATTGTCGAGCACAACGGATTAATCGTTGCGAATTCGGGCAAGTCGCAACCCTACACTATAGTTGGCGGTAAACCCCAACGGCTGCAAGCTGAGAACAGTTCTGACGGACTGATCGCTGCCACCGCTCGATACTTAAAAGCATCAGTTGGGGGGTTTGAAAAGATTCAAAAAAGCCAACTGTTGAGCTTCAATTTCAAAGGAGAACGACGATTTGTACAGGTGACACCGTGGAAAGATAAATGGGGACTAAACTGGCGGATTGTAGTCATCACCTCAGAGTCCGACTTCAGGAAGGAGATCGATGCCAACACGCGCAACACGATCGCATTGTGTGCCTTGTCTCTACTGGTTGCCACCGTTTTAGGTTTTATCGCATCGCGTTGGATAACAGAGCCACTGGTTCGGTTAAGCCAAGCTTCTCAAGCCATTGCGGGTGGAGATTTGAACCAGACTGTAGATGTCAAGGGTTTTGGAGAGTTAGGCGTCCTCGAACAATCCTTTAACCAGATGGCACAACAATTGCGAGAGTCGTTTGCAGCGTTGGAGGAGATACGCAAGGACTTAGAACAGCGAGTTGCAGAGCGGACAGCAACGTTGCAAGACGAAAGCCAAGCGTTGCAGCAAGAAGTCGAACACCTACTCGATGTTATCTCTGCGGTTGAGGGAGGAGACTTGAGAGCAGAAGCCGAGGTGAGTCCTCGCGTGACAGGATTGGTGGGAGATACATTGAATCGCTTAGTTGAGCGACTCGGACAGGTAATCGCGATCGTTTTAGGTGCTGCTGTTCGGGTAACTCAGGGAACGGAAGACTTAGAACAGTTAGCGGTTGCTGTGGCAGAGAGTGTCGGAGAGCAAATGCAATCGGTGGAACGAGTGCAAATGTTGATGGAAAACGTCAACGATCGAGCTCAGGATGCGGCATTGCAGGGAGTTGCCACCGGTGAAGCAGTGCAATTAACCCAGGCCGCCATTGACCAGGGGCAACAGGAAATTATGGCAATGAGCCAAGGGATTCAAGGGTTGCAACGAGACAGCGATCAAATTGTCAAACGGACTGAAACTCTGACCAATTACGTTGAGCTAGCCAGTCAGTTTGTCAAAGATCAGCAACGGATTACCGCTATGTCACAAATCCTTGCGGTGAATGCGTCCATGCTGGCGAACCGAGCGAAAGGACAGCAAGATCCAGACCAAATGGCGGCAATCACTCGCGAATTTGAGGTCATCTCAGGACAAGTGAATCAGTTAGCCACCCAAACTAAGCAAAGCTTGGTGTTGCTACAACAGCGAACTGACCAAATTCAAACCGTCGTCTCCGGACTCAACCACGATGTCCAAGAAATTAGTCAGCAGGTGACGCATTTCACAGTAGGTGTAGAGCAGTCCCAGCAGGCATTCAACACCATTTTGTCAGTGAGCGAACGAGTAGCGCAGATGGGTCAGCAGGTGACACAATCGAGTCAAGCGATCGCGGATGCCGCCCAAACGACTTTGCAACTAGTTCACTATATCTCTGACATTTCTGCTGAGACATCCAATCGAGCGGGTGTGACGAGAGAACAGGCTAAACACATGGAGCAATTAGCCCGAACGTTGCTGCACAATGTTGAATTTTTCCAACTTCGCCCCGAACAGCATCCGGTATCCGATGTCTCTGAGTTCCCTGTGGTCGATCTCACACCAGCCTTGGTTTCCGAAAACCATCACAGGAAGTCGGCGGGAAGCCTCCGTATCTTGGTCGAGGGAGGAACGCCGCCCGCCGACTTGGGCAATGGGTAATAGGTAATCGGGAGATCTCCAATTACCCATTACCTATTACCCATTACTGGGAAATCCTTCGTACTTCAGTCGAGGAATGAACTAAAAAAAGCTTTTGAAATTATGTCGGTTCCAGAGATTGATTTTTCCCAAGGCATTGCAGCATTCGCTGACGCTCAATTACACCAAGAGCTATACGATCTGTTCATCATTGATACCCAAGACTATTTACAAAAATATAGTCAGATTGTTCAGTCTCTCCAAGCACCATCTTGGCGAACAGATATTCAGGAACTTTACCGTTGTATCCACACGATTAAAGGTGGAGCCGTGACAGTTGGCGTTCAATCAGTTCTGCACGTTGCAACGGCTTTAGAAGACGTGCTATCCGATTTACGCTATTTAGAACTGGCTCCGCTCCTCACCGATGGTCATCTGAGTCAAGCCTTGCTGGAGGCGGGAGAGTTACTGACTGTCACTGTTGAATTTCAGCAATCCGAGGAAAACGACCCAATCCTGAAGCGCATCCGGGCGCTGCACGAGGAGATTAAGCAACGCTACCTGCCGCAGTGGGATGAGATCAAAAAACTGCATCAAGAGTTTGCAGCACAAGGATTAGACCTCGTTGTGCTGGAATTAGAAATTGCCTTAGAGCAACTCCCCGAACGGGGAACCGTACCTGCAAGCACGCGTCACACGGCAGAGCAGATTCTCAACCAACTCGAACAAATTGGACAGGAGTTGGAATTTGCGACAGGCTGGACGCAGCTGCTGAAGCAAGCACAGACCTTATTGAATCATCCATACAATGCGATTTGGCGATCGCCCAAGGGACACCAGCAAAGCCCATCACCGTGGTCGCTTTTCTTCCAGGCACTCAAGAGCTGTGCCAAGCAAGGCGGTAATCCCGTTCTCTTTGAGTTTCCTAGTTTTGATACAACGGATGAGCTGCTTCTAGAGCAGCCATCATCCTTAGACGGGATACCAGAGGCTGACTTCCCGTCCCCATCCAACCTCTTCTCCCTTGAACCCAACGAGTCTGATGCACGTCTAGATGACCCCAGCCAAACAGAGACACTGGTTGAGGTTGGAGGCTTCTTAGATGCAGTTAACCTAGACGAAAATTCAACAGGTTCTGAACTCGTAGACCTTCTCGACGCCTTCCCATTGGAGGACTTAGCCAGTCTCAGTGACGTTGAGCAACCCCTGAATGAACGTCCCTCAGCCGATGCTTTGACGAATCCTGAGAACGTCGAGACAGTCCTGGATTCAGACGATTGGGAAGCAGATGTCGGTCTAGAGTGCGATCGCGTTCAGG
>DATNPC010000643.1:0-2038 GCA_036703375.1 Allocoleopsis sp. | reverse complement strand
GTTTAGCTTCAGAGATTTCCGCGTCTCCCTCCACGCCTCGCTGGCTAGTCCGTAGGGGTTGAGGAAGGTGTAATAACGCTTGTCGGGCAACTTGCGCGCTCTCAAAGGGGGGTGCGATTCTCAGTAAGCGGAGAATGAAGTCCTGAAGTGCCAAGTCTTCAGTTGCAGGCCAAGATGAATCTTGACGCGGATCGAGTTCTGGAGCGGCTTTGCCATGGAGCAGGTAAAACCCTATGTATCCAACCGCAACTAAATCTTCCGCAACAGAATGGGATTGCAATGGTGTTGTTGGCGGGTCAAAAATCCGCTCCCAGAGGGCTAAATCGCAAAGATAGAGATAAAATTGTCCCTCAGTTTCTACCCAAAGAAGGGTGTCAAGATGCAGATTGCCGTGAACTAATCCGACTTGGACTTGACCGGATGGCAGACGGAATTTCTGCTGGTGGAGCAGTTCTAGAGTTTGTAGCAGTTGAGCGAGGACGACGCGCACCTGCGCGGCAGGCATTGCGCCGGTTTGTGCTAAGTGGATTTTGAGGGTGGGACAGGCATCTCGTTCATCGGTGACGAGGTAGCAGCGCTCGAATGAATTTGTGTCTGCGATTGCTTCCATGGGACTGATGACTCGCAAATCCTGCATGCGGCCATCGGCCAAGTTTACCCCTGCTAAGCTGACAAACGCCTTCTGTCGCTGCTGTGCCTCCTCTTGGTTGAAATAGCGTCGGGGCAGTAGGTATTCTTTGATGACTACAGGTCGATTCGCTCCCAGCTGAACTCCAGAAAACAGTTGCCCCATGCCCCGTTTGCCCAGCCAGTGCTCAACTCGATACGTACCTCGCCGCCCCCGAATCTCGGCTTTCAGGAGTTTAACAATCTCTTCGCTAGGTGCTTCGGGTTCAACGGCTTCTGGCTGTTCTGCCTCTGGTTCGGGTGGGAAAAGTTCCGGTCGAATCTCATCCAGAAGGTCTTTGAGCCAGACGTAGCGCGATAAGAAGTTGAATTGAGAGAGCCGGATATGGGTGGGATGGCGTCTCAGGTAAGCGGTGAGGAGGACTTGGGCAATTCTCATAAGTAACAATTACATCCCCTCGCGATCGCTCAAAACAGAGCGAGTTTTGGGAATTATGGGGCTAGTATAGTACGCCAGTCAAGCTGCCTTGGCAGTCCCTATACTTTTGTTGCAAAGCAAGGCAGTGGGAAAAGCAAACTCGCTATCTTACCAGAGTAGATTAAGGTTACTTTGACCCATTGGAGTCAATAAATATGGCAAAGGAAGCTGTCGCTCAGTTATTTCGGGCTGCTCAAGCGGATTTGGCGCTCAAAGAGCAACTCAATTCAGCGCCCAACCTAGAAGCCTTTGTCGAGATGGCTCGAACCCACGGCTATACATTTACCGTAGAAGAGTGGTACGAGATGACCCGTTTCTCAGTCGAAGAACTGAAAAGCAAGGTTTCTGAGATTCCAGGGCTGTAAGTTGTCGGCGTCAGACTAGCGAAACGTGGCAGAAATAACTATCCAGTTGAAAAAGTTTGAATAATCTTACTGTACAAGCTTCCTTTTCTTCTGCCCTCTGCCTCCTGCCTTCTGCCTTCTTGCATTAGCTACTGTTGTTCTTGCTGCTTCTGTTGAACTGCACTGCCATTCTGCTGCACCACATGAGTTAACTCATGGGCAAGCAGTTCTTGTCCGTTGCGGCTTTCAGGCTCGTATGCCCCCTGGCGAAAGAACACATCTTGTCCTGTGGTAAAAGCGCGAGCTTGGATCGATTGGTTAAGCTGGTCGGAGTGAGCATCGGCATGAACTCTTACCCCACTAAAGTCAGCACCAAAAGCTTGCTCCATTGGTGTCCGGATGTTGTCTCCTAGGGGTTGTCCGTTGCCTCGTGACTGTTGAATCGAGGATTCTAAGTCGGGGGTAGCTGATGCTGCGGCTTGGTCATGCTCCTGTGCGGACTTCGGTTGAAGTTTGTCGTCATCCTTAGGCATCTCGTCGCGCTGGATGGAATTAACCTCCGGCTTCATGTTGAGCTTTTCGTCATCCT
>DATNPC010000642.1:0-9669 GCA_036703375.1 Allocoleopsis sp. | reverse complement strand
AAAGATATCGGCAGCACTGTAGTAGAGTTTGAGCGCTTCGCGTCCGCGCCGTCCGACAAAGGTAATGCGATCGCTCACGCCCTCTTCTTGGGCAATTGCCTGAAGACGACCAATTTCTGGAGTAATCACTGGGTTGGGTTCATCGGATTCACCCCCCACAATCGTCAGCTTGGCTGGGATGGAATACTGGTTCAATAGAAGTGCAAAGCCGCGAATGACGGTATCGACTCCCTTCCGAGGTACCATTGGGATTGAAAAAGAAACGGTAGCGCGACTCAAAGGCACTCAAGCGATCGTGTTTTATCTCACCCAGTCCACCTAGCACCTCTGAACCCATGCCGACGAGGTCGAGGGGAATCTGAGTGCGGACGCGATCGAATATATCTGCACCCAGGCGGCGACCCCGTTTGTGCAAATTGTTCACAACAAAGAGTCCCCGCTCCAACTCACCCGTGTAGCGGACATCGTCTGGCACCATCACCCCATGTTCGATGACGCGGGTAGGAGTACGCCCGCTATCCCACATCAAGTCATTGAATGCCGTAACGTGAACGAGAAGGACGTTGGGGTCATCAACTGGATGGCGCGTATCAGTCGGATGCTCTCGCGGCGGGTCGTGTTCCAAATAGATGCGGGGCAGTTGGCGCTGCGAGTCTGAGAGAATTTCGTACTGGTCTTCGAGATAGTTTTTCTTTGACTGGAAAAGGATGCAGTCAAATTCTAGGTTTTGCACCTCTTGAGCGGGCACGTCATAGACGTTATTCGGCCAAAAGGAGTTACCTAAGCGACCGCCATACCCTTCTGGATAGCCTGGTTTGACAGGTAAGTAAAATTCATGACCAGACTGTACTAAATAATACAGATAGCTACCGTGGACATGCCAAGTCAGGATGCGTAGTGGGCGCATGAGTGTCACCAGTACACTTGATGCTTTTTATACTGATTGACTTAGTTCGCGGATGCATCAGACATTTGCCCAAGATGTTTGCGAGTCCTACGTTGAGCTATTGGGCATTTGCACAATTGATTCAGCTCATCCATCGACTGAAGGGAGATGAAAGGGGTAATAGGGAATGGGTTATGAGAAACATTGCTTCAGTTGTTGAGCTAGGGTTTGAACATGGGGTTGTTTCAGCAAAGATAGATGATTGCCTGGTACCTGATGCAGTTGAATATCGCTCGCTAATTTACTCCAGCCTAAGGTTGAATCTTGTCCAATGGCATCAGACTGTTCAGCCGCTTTAAACAGCGTGATGCGGTTAGAGTAAGGCTGTGGTACATATCGGTATGCGGCTTGAGCGTTAGCGTAGACGATTCGCAGCATGGGTGCAATCGCAGATTCATCTAATAACTGCAATCGGGACTTTTCAGGAACGAGATTTGCGATCGCAGACCATTGCCAATGAAAAAACCGGGAGTACCAGGATGGGAGTTGATTGGTGGCAATTGCGCCATAGTCTAGCAAAAATGGCAGCGTAGACCAGAGAGCAGTTCCCAGGAGAAATTTGAGGCTTTGACAGACAGACGGTTTGTGGCAAGGCGCGGGAGTATCAAGCATTGCCAACAATCCAATTTCCTGTCCTGCCTGGGTTAGTTGTTGTGCCATCTCAAACGCCACCAATCCACCGAAAGACCAACCACCTAGAAAGTAGGGACCTTGAGGCTGAAGCGTCTGAATTGCCTGAATATAGTAGGTTGCGATCGCTTCAATTGTCTTTAGGGGGGGAGATTGTCCATCGAGTCCCAACGGTTGGAGTCCATAGAAACTGCGATCGCTATCCAGATGATGTGCTAGTTCCAGGTAGGGAAACACCACCCCAAACATGGGATGCACGCAGAAGAAAGGTTGCTTGCTTCCCCCTAGCGTTAAGGGAATCAGAGGCGACCTCGATTCTGTAACCGATTGCTCAGGGGCTACACTATCATTTTGGATTTTGGACTTTAGATTTTGGATTATACCCAGCCTAGAGTTCTTGCTTTTCGGTAATGTATCTATCGTTTTGTTGGGTTCAATGGGTGTAACCTGAGCGTTGGATGGTGGAGATTCTTGAGAGTACAGCTCTTGAATAAGTTGAGAATTAGCGTTGGGTAACGTCGATTGCGCGGAGCGCAGTGCTGGAGGCAATCGCTTGCGACGATAAGCAGAACGATCCAACCGGACTAATGGGGGAATCTTTGGGGTTGAAGAGTTATCGCGTAAGGTTTCTAGGATAGGAGCTAGTTGGGCGATTGTTGGGGCTTCAAACACACTCTTCAAAGGCAGTTCCAGTTCAAAGGCATCGCGTATACGGGAGATCATTTGCGTTGCTAATAAGGAATGTCCACCCAACTCAAAAAAGTTGTCATGAGGATTCACTTGCTTGAGCCGCAAGAGTTCTTTCCAAATCTCAATTAGGGTTGATTCTGTTGGCGTTAAGGGTGCGTTCGTTGAGCTTGATGAGTAGATTGAATCTTGATTGAGCGTTGGGAGGGCACGACGATCGACTTTACCATTAGCAGTCAGAGGCAGCGTTTCTAACGGCACAAAGGCGGAGGGCACCATGTAGTCAGGTAAGGTTTGCCTCAGATATTGACGAACTTCAGGAATGAGTTGACGGGCAAATTGAGACTGGAGCGGATTATTAGTGTAGTCAGAGAAAGCGTTGGATGTGCTCCGAACAGCCACCCAAGTTTGGGGGGAACTGGATTCAAAGTCCCCCAGTTTTGGGGGATTTAGGGGGCGAATAAAGATTGGAGGAACAGACAAATCAACTGTTGCATCAACCCCATGCCGAATCAATAGCACATCATAGTCACCTGTATGGGTTGGCGTTGACCAGGTAATCTCTACGTCGTAAGGTAACACCGTTTCTAAATCCCACCAATCCTGAGGGTCAATCGCCAGTTCAGCAGAATCCTGCAATACTTCTCGCATTCGCCCAACCGTTTTTGGAGGTTGTTTATTGCATAGCCAGGTTGCAGTTTTGACCGCAGCATTCACCCGACTGTTCGTAACGTTAGCGATCAGGAATATCTCTGGTTCAGTCTCAATTAGATGCTTCTGAATCTCTTCGAGTGCGATCGGATTAAGTTTCCAATTATGTCGATTCCCCCTGCCCCCCTTAATAAGGGGGGTGCCTAAGACTTGTGTAGGTTGGGTTGAGGTACGAAACCCAACATGGGCATGATGGGTTACGCTATCGCTAACCCATCCTACAGTTGATTGGGATGCTTGAGATTGTCCTAATTGCAGCAAAACGTTATAGCGAAACTGTGTCATTTCATTGTGATTGCGTCCCCGTGAGAGACGAATTTTTACCTGCCGAATTTGGGGAAATTTATCGCGCAATGCATAAAAGAATTCTGGCGCGATCGCCAGTTCGGGTTCCTCAAATTGCGATCGCTCCACTTGTTGCCGAAGTTGGCTTCGTTCCATTGCTGCATCTGCCTGATTAAATTGCACCCAGGTATGAAAAGCCGTCAGTAAAGGCAGACTTCGTACATCGCCTAGAAACAAAACACCACCTGGAGCGACTGTCTGAATGGCTTGCTCCAGCACCTGCATCCAATAATCCGCACTTGGAAAATACTGCACGATTGAATTCAAAATCACAACATCAAACGAAGCCACATCAATTCCCTCAAAATCAGTTGCCATTCGGTGCAAAAGTTCGACTTGAGAGAGATTGAGAGTGTCTAATTGATTCTGAATAGATGCCAAAGAAACTGGAGAGAAATCTGTTGCTAAATACTTCTGAGTGTGAGGCGCAATTTGAAAGAGTAATAATCCAGTGCCACAGCCAATTTCCAGCACCCGTTTGGGCTTAAGGGCGAGAATTTGCTGGACGCGATCGCTTACCCATTCTTGCATTTGTTCAAGAGGAATAGGTTCTCCGGTGTAGCTGCTATTCCAACCTATGATGTTGAATTCAGCATTTTGAATTTTGAATTTTGAATTTTGAATTGGAGGTTGATAGGTTTGGTTGTAGAGAGTTTGCCAGTGTTGGATATGTTGGGTTTGCAGCGATTGTAGAAGGGTTTGCTGAAAATGCTGGCGCTCAAGGCTGAAGTAAGCAATCAGGCGATTTTCGTTAGATGACTCGCCAGAAGCGATTGCAACTGCATCTCGGATGGCTGGATGGCGTTGCAATGCTGCTTCGATTTCGCCGAGTTCTACCCGAAAACCCCGGATTTTAATTTGGTTATCGACTCGACCGAGAAACTCAATTGTTCCATCAGTGCGGTAGCAGGCGCGATCGCCAGTTCTGTAGAGTAAGGGAGTGGGCGATTCTTCTCCATTCCCCCCAAAAGGATTTGGAATAAACCGCTCTGCTGTCAATTCTGGACGATTGAGATAGCCACGGGCGAGTCCTTCACCACTAATGTATAACTCACCTGGAATGCCTACGGGAACCGGATTCAAGTTGGCATCCAGAATATACACCTGAGTATTGAGGATGGGACGACCAATTATGAGTGGATTATCGCCTGGATCGAGTTCGGCAACGGTTGCCCAAATCGTGGTTTCTGTAGGGCCATAGGCGTTGAAAAAGTGACGATTCACGGCCCAGCGATCGACCACTTGACTGGAGCAAGCTTCTCCACCCGTAATCAGTACCTGAAGGGCAGGTAGTTCCGCCGACGGGAGAACAGCCAACACTGCTGGAGTCAGTAGGGCATGGGTAATCGCATTGTCTTTGAGAAACTGCACCAGTTCCATTCCCGGTAGCTGGGCAGGCTTGGGTGGAATATATAATACGCCTCCACAGCCAAATGCTAGGGCAATCTCAAAAATGGATGCATCAAAACTCAGAGAACTCAGTTGAAGAATTCGACTGTTGCGGGACAGGTGAAAGACGTGCTGCTGTGCCTCAACGACGTTACACAAACCGCGATGAGACAGGAGAACTCCTTTCGGTGTGCCTGTGGAACCGGAGGTGTAGATGACATAGGCAAGGCGATCGGGAGTTACTGCGCCCCCTAAATCCCCCAATTCTGAGGGACTTTGAGAGCCTTCTGATTTCCCCCAACGTTGGCTACAGTGTACACACCAGTTATTCTCGCCCCCTACATCCCCCAATTCTGGGGGACTTTGAAGCTCCGGTTCCCCCCAAAATTGGGGGGTTAGGGGGGCTACCTCACCTGCTTCCAGATTCAGCAGCAATGGTTGATCTAGACAAAGTATCTTCGCTTGCGATTCGGGCAGGGATTCAATTAACCAGGATTGCGTCAGCAGAATCGAAACCTGCGTATCGGTCAATATAAAGTGGAGGCGATCGCTTGGATAATTGGGGTCGAGTGGCACATACGCTCCCCCAGCTTTGAGAATTCCCAGAATACCAATCGCCATGTCGAGAGAGCGATCGACGCACAACCCTACTAGAGAATCAGGTTGGACTCCCATCTGTTGTAATGTTTGCGCTAAGCGATTGGCTCGTTGGTTGAGTTCTCTATACGTGAGCGAACCTTGTTCTGAGATAAGGGCGATCGCATTTGGATCGCATTCCACCTGTGCCTCAAAGACTTGATGGAAGCAGAGTTCCTGCATCGATCCCCCTAAATCCCCCTTAAAAAGGGGGACTTTGACTCCTGTTACTCCCTTATTAAAGGAGGCTAGGGGGGAGCGATTCCATTCGACAACAATCTGCTGATATTCTGCGGGTGTAAGCAGAGGCAGCTCTGAAAGCCGAGCGTCGGGATTAGCAACAATACCTTCTAGTAAAGTCTGAAAATGTCCAACTAGGCGTTGGATTCTGTCCTTGTCGAACAAATCCGTACTGTAGGAAATAAAGCCGCTCAAGCCTTCCTGAGATTGCCATAGGCTTCGCAATCCGTGAGCCGGTTCCCACAGGTGAACCTCTAGATCGAACCGGGTGCTGCCGGACTCCAAGGGTGCAGGTTCCAGCATCAATCCTGGCAGTTCTAATGACTCCATGGGGGCATTTTGCAGGGCAAAGGCAACCTGAAACAGAGGATTGCGGCTCAGATCGCGATCGGGATCTAATTCTTCTACCAACTTCTCAAACGGTAAGTCCTGATGCTCATAAGCTTCCAGAGCAACATCCCGGACACGCTCAAGCAATTCGCGGAAAGTGGGATTACCCGATAAATCTGAGCGCATCACCAAACTATTGACAAAAAAGCCAATTAGCCCTTCTACCTCACTGCGATGACGGTTGGCAATGGGAGAGCCGATCGCAATATCCTCCTGCCCGGTATAGCGATAAAGCAGCGTTTGAAATGCTGCTAGCAGAGTCATAAATAGCGATACTCCCGATTGTTGGCTCAAGATTGCTAACGCCTGGGCAAGAGCTGGGGAAATTTGTAGTGGATAGGTTGCGCCTCGGTAGGTTTGAACAGTAGGACGGGGGCGGTCGCTCGGCAGATGCAACACTGGCAAATCTTGTAATTGTCTGCGCCAGTAAGCCAGTTGTTTCTCTAAAACCTCTCCTTGTAACCAGTTGCGCTGCCAGCCAGCAAAATCAGTATATTGAATCGGTAAGGGCGGTAATTCGGGCGATCGTCCTTCAACGAATGCCGTGTAGAAACAAGCCAGTTCCCGGATTAGGACTCCCAATGACCAGCCATCGGCGACAATATGATGCATCGTTAGCAAGAGAACTGCCTCCGTTGAGTCAAATTGCAGCAACGTTACGCGCAACAGTGGATCGGTTGTCAGGTTAAACGGACGTTGAGCTTCAGCAGTGGCTAATTGTTGGCGGATGCGTTCTCTATCGCCCACCCCAACCGTTGGCAAATTTACAACGGATAACTCAACTTTGACATCAGGTTCAACAACTTGAACCAGTTGCCCGTCAAGGGTTGTAAAGGTGGTGCGAAGGGCAGCATGACGACGGACAATTTCATGAAGCGATCGCTCTAACGCAGTTTGATGGAGTGTCCCCTTTAAACGAATAGCAGCAGGCACATTATAAAAAGGGTTATTTGGTGCAAGTTGATACAAAAACCACAATCTCTGCTGGGCAAAAGACAGAGGAAAGTGTTGCACGGAAGTCGAGAGACGGAAGTCGGGAGTCGGGGAAATAGGAGACAATAGTTCTTCCTTACCTTCTGCCTTCTGCCCTCTGCCCTCTGCCTTCTGCCTTCTGTCCTCTGCTTTCTGCCTTCTGTCCTCTGCTTTCTGCCCCCTACCTTCTGCCTTCTCTTGATGCAGGTATGAGACAAGCTCAGCTTTGCGATTAGCTAATTCTTGGCGCAATTCGGTAGAAAGCGTTCCTTCGGGAGCGGTACAGCGCAACCGAATCTCGTCTAAGGAAGCATCTGGAGCGCCCTCGAAAAATAGTTGTACATCCAGGCTTTTGAGATGAGAAACAAATTCAGCGATCGTTCTATCCGTCATAACTCCACTTCCTCACGTTGTTGCGAACCCGATTCTTTCGAGCGATTCATCAAACTACTGGAATTTGTCTGTACCGACCATCTCAACGCTTCAATTTTTTGTGCTAGTTCTGCGATCGTGGGCGTTTCAAATACGCTTCGTAAGGGCAATTCCACCTGAAAGCGATCGCGAATGCGCGAGACAAGCTGAGTCGCCAGCAAAGAATGTCCACCCAGTTCAAAGAAATTGTCGTGAATTCCCACCTGTTTTCGTCCCAGGAGTTGAGTCCAGAGTTCTACTAGGGCAGCTTCTATAGAGGTTGTGGGTGAAACGGTTGGAGTTGTTTCCGTCACAATGGTTAGGTTAGGAGATGGCAGTGCCTTCTGATCCACCTTGCCATTGGCAGTGAGGGGGAGAGTGTCCAACACCACAAATGCAGCAGGCAACATATAAGCAGGTAATTGGGTTTTGAGAAACGATCGCAAATCCTGCTCAGTCGGTATCGCTGATGCTTTGGGGACAACATAGGCAATCAGTTGGCGATTGCTTTCCACCTCACGCACGATCGCTACTGCTGTTTGTACCGTCGGATGCTGAGCGATAGCCGTCTCGATTTCGCCCAACTCCACCCGAAACCCGCGAATCTTGATTTGATAGTCTGTTCGTCCTAAAAATTCAAGATTGCCATCTCTTCGAGACGCTTCGCGAACAGGACGGTATAGGGCGCGATCGCCTGTTTTGTAAAGGCGAATCGATTTTAGATTTTGGATTTTAGATTTTGGATTAGGTTGTTTAGCATTGCTGAGTTGAGGTGTTGTTAATTTGACTCCTGCATTGCCCCCTAAATCCCCCAATTCTGGGGGACTTTGAATTCTTATTTCCTCCAAAGTTGAGGGGCTAGGGAGACTTTGAATTCTTATTCCCCCCAATGTTGGGGGGGGCATGAGGTTCCCTCTGGGGATGGGGGGAGTAGGGGGGCAAATTTCAAAATCAATAAACTTTTCCGCTGTCAACTCTGGACGATTCAAATACCCCCGTGCCAGTCCATCTCCACCTAAGTAAATTTCACCGCTCACTCCTGCTGGAACTGGATTTAAATTTGCATCCAATAGATAAACCTGAGTATTGGAAATAGCCTGGCCAATGGGAATCGTTGTAGCGTTATCTGGAATGTCCTGTACCTCATAGTAGGTGGAAAAAGTTGTGTTTTCAGTTGGGCCATATACGTGAATCAGATGTTGGGGTTTGCCTTGTTGCAGTACTGTTCGCACGCGATCGATATTCACCATCTCACCCCCAAATAGCAGATAGTTGAGCGATCGAAAGCCAGCAGGAATTTGACTAACTGTTTGATTGAATAATGCTGTGGTTAGAAACAGAATGCTAATCTGTTGCTGCTGCAATTCGGTAACAAAATCAGCGGGTGAAAGCGTTATCTCCCGCTCAATTCCGATTAATTCGGCACCATTGAGTAATGCGCCCCACACTTCAAAGGTTGCCGCATCAAAGGCAAGGTTTGCTACCTGTGCAATGCGATCGCCTGCTTCTATCTGTATGTAGTTAGTCTCACACACCAATCGATTCACGGCCCGATGTGGCACCATGACGCCTTTAGGCATTCCAGTTGAGCCAGAGGTATAAATGATGTAGGCAAGCTGCTCGGCGGTGCAAGGAATAGACAGGTTTTCATCTGACTCTTGGGCAATCTCACCCCATTCCTGTTCCAGACAAATAATTGTAGTTCCGTCAGTTTGAAGTAAATCTGCCCAGTTTTCCTGAGTGAGTACCACCGTAATTCCGGCATCCTCAAGCATGAAGTGCAGTCGTTCCGGGGGATAACTCGGATCGAGAGGAACGTAAACACCACCCGCTTTTAGTACTGCTAGCATTGCCGCGATCGCTTCGACACCTCGTTCCAGGCAAATTCCAACGGGCATTTCAGAACTAATCCCTAACCGTTGCAAATACCGCGCCAGTTGATTACTGCCTTGATTTAATTCCTGATAGGTAAATTGTCGCCCGCCAAATTTGACCGCCTTAGCCGTAGGTTGTTGACTCACCTGCGCTTCAAACAGTTGATGAATACCAGCATTTGCAGGGTAGCTGGATTGATTGTTACTCCAATGCTGTAACAACTCTCGTTGTTCTTCAATGGTTAATAATGGCAATGCAGAGAGATGCGTATCTGGATGGGCAACAATCGCCTCTAATAAGGTCTGAAAATGATGTCGCAAGGATGCAATTGTAGATGAATCAAATAAATCGGTGTTATAAACGATGACACCGCGTAACCCGTCAGACTGCTGCCAACCCTTACCCCACAAATTCCTGAAATTATCCGCGCATTTCCA
>DATNPC010000641.1:0-6086 GCA_036703375.1 Allocoleopsis sp. | reverse complement strand
TGGGGTATAGGGGCGTGGAATTGTGTCTATGGCAGCTTGTCCGAAAATTAAGTCAGGCTGAACTACTTCAAAGACTTGTTGCCATTCCTGCTGTACCCAGTTGGGATTGCCGAGGAAAACAGGACAACCAGCAGCGACAGCAGCCATAAAAGCGGCGAGAAATTTTAGAGGATGCGACTCCGCTAATAAGATGGTTGGTGGTGTACTCAGGTTGACATGCTGAGACAACTCTGAGACTAGTTGCTCGCACAGCTCGAAGAAGTGATAGCGATCGTAACCAATCAGCCAATCTTCATCAGCTCGTTGTTTGAGACACTCTAGCAGTTCTTCCATGTAGCTCAAGTCACACTACTTCTTGCCTACTGACCCCAAACCATAGAGTACCGCGATTCAGAACCAAGTACTCCCTCTGCCCACAGTGATTGGTGAACACTCAGAACAGTGACGAGTCAGCAGCAACCTGTTAATGGCAAAAGGAGAGTGCGAAGCGACCTAAAATGAGACAAAAGCTGCTGGTAATGCTCTGCTGTGGATTCCGTCAGCTTCTCTTGACCTTTCACTAGAATTCAATGCTGCAAGCAATACCCTCTCTGACCCTAGCGTTTCAATTTGCTTCTCCAGGACCGATTCTATTCCAAGCCGGACCGATCGCAATTCGCTGGTACGGTCTTTTGATTGCCTCAGCAGTGTTGATTGGAGTCAGTCTTTCTCAATACCTAGCGAAGCGCCGTAATGTTGACCCGAACCTCCTAGGCGACCTAACAATCTGGCTTGTCATCGCTGCAATTCCCTGTGCCCGACTCTACTATGTCTTGTTTGAGTGGCAACAATATGCTCAACACCCCGACCAAATTATCGCGATTTGGAGAGGTGGAATTGCGATTCACGGTGCCATCTTAGGCGGTACCCTGGCCGCACTTCTGTTTTCCCGCCTTCAGAAAATATCTTTCTGGCTGTTAGCAGACCTTGTCGCTCCTTCCTTAATTTTGGGTCAAGCGATCGGGCGTTGGGGTAACTTCTTCAACTCCGAAGCCTTTGGTCGTCCTACCGACTTACCCTGGAAACTCTACATCCCACCCCAACAGCGCCCCCCTGGGTACATTAGTTACGAATACTTCCATCCCACCTTCCTCTACGAGTCTCTCTGGGATTTGATGGTCTTTGGGATACTCATGACTCTTTTCTTCCGGGATTTGAAACGAAAACCCCACCTCAAGGTAGGAACATTGATGTTGGTTTACATGGTTGCCTATAGTACTGGTCGATTCTGGATTGAAGGACTTCGCACTGACAGCCTGATGTTTGGACCGTTACGTATGGCTCAAATGGTGAGTTTAAGCGCGATCGCATTAGGACTTGCCGGTCTAGCATGGTTGTATCTGGTTGGTCGTTCCTTGCCAGATGTCGTCCCAGCAGAAAACCAACGCTGGGATGCTCGTTCCAACTAATCTAAACTTCTACCCTGACCCATCTATACAAAGGGGCATCACCAATTTAGCCAAAACAAAAGCCCTAGAGGAAAACTCTAGAGCCGAACCAGGGTGCATCTACCATTCCTTTATTACTCCTAAACCTGTCAACTATCCGGAATACTTTGATAACTTACAAATCTCTTGGTAGACTTACTATTTTGTTTGTATGTCCCAGTCAGTTGACGTTCCCCAGATTGCCACCTCTCTTCCTCGCCTAGCGCCAGCAGTTTACATGATTGGTGCAGGGCCAGGAGATCCAGATTTATTGACCGTTAAGGCACTGAAAATTCTTCAAACAGCGGATGTAATTGTATTTGCTGATTCCCTGGTGCCGAAGCAGATTTTGCAAAGCGTCCGTCCTGATGCTGAACTGATTCGCACTAGCAATAAAACGCTAGAAGAGATTGTGCCACTGATGATTGAGCGGGTGCGATCGCAAAAATCTGTCGTTCGCCTCCATTCCGGCGATCTCAGCCTCTACAGCGCTATCCACGAACAAATCCACGCACTGGTCGAAGCGTCCATTCCCTTTGAAGTGATTCCAGGAATCAGCGCATTCCAAGCCGCCGCTGCCAAACTGGGCGTTGAACTCACAGTACCGGGATTGGTACAAACGATTATCCTCACTCGCATTAGCGGCCGTGCCTCTGCTGTACCGGAGTCTGAGGAATTGGCGTCTCTGGCAGCCCATCAAGCTAGTCTGTGCCTTTACCTGAGTGCTAGCCACGTCGAAGAGGCTCAAACCAAATTGCTAGAACACTATCCGGTTGATACACCCGTAGCCGTCTGCTTCCGTATTGGTTGGCCGGATGAAAAAATTTGGCTGGTTCCTCTTAAAGAAATGGCCCAAGTCACTCGCCAGGAGAACTTAATTCGGACTACGCTCTATATTATTAGTCCAGCGTTGGAGGGAACAGGAAAACTCTACGCTATGGAGCAAACGCGATCGCGTCTTTACCACCCCGAACACTCGCACATTTTTCGCCCCTCTCGTCCTATTCGATAACCTGGAACTAGGGTGCAATTCACAGAATTTTATGAATCCAACAACTTGCCCAAAATGTGGAGGAAACCTAGAACAGGTTACTTGTGGAGGGATTGAAGTAGACCGCTGCCTCTATTGCAAAGGAATTTGGTTTGATTCGTTTGAGGCAGAACAACTCAAAGCGATCGAAGGTTCAGAAAATCTAGATATTGGTGACCCGAAAAAAGGGAGTCAACTCGATCGCATCACAGAAGAAATTGATTGTCCCCGCTGCGAGGCGAAAATGATTCGCATGGTTGACATCGACCAGCACTGCATCTGGTATGAAAAATGTCCAGTTTGTCAAGGTGTCTGGTTAGATGCGGGTGAATTTAAAAACTTCAAAGACAACTTCAAGCGCCACGATGGCATCTTGGGTCAAGTCAGGAACGTTTTTCGACGCAAACGGCACTAAAAGAATAATCCCTGAAACAGAGAATAGGGTTTGTCAAGATTGATAAACTTAGGCTGGTCAAAGATTGAGAGGTAAGTAGACCCTTGCTAGACGAACAAGCGAAGAAAACAATGCTGCGTAAGATTCCCCATGGAATCTATATCTGTGGTGTTAAGGATGGCGATACGATTAACGGTTATACCGCAAGTTGGTTGATGCAATCGTCGTTCAAGCCTCCACAGGTGGTCAACTGCGTCAACAAGAACCATACATCTCACGAGATGATTAAAAACAGCGGTGTCTTCGCCATCAGCTTCTTGGGTAAGGAACAAAAAGAGCTTGCTCAGAAGTTCTTCCAGCCGCTGCGCCGCGTTGGTAATCGATTTGAGGATGTGGAGTTTTACACGGGAGAAACTGGCTGTCCCATTATTTCCGACTCCTTAGGATATATCGAGTGTAAGGTAGTTGGCTCGGTGGAACAAGGCGATCACACCGTTTTTGTGGGAGAAGTCATTGCCTCAGGTATTCACCGGGAGGGCGAACAAATCTTACTCGAAGAAACGGGCTGGCAATATGGCGGGTAGAGTGTTGGGGGTTAGCGTTAGCGATCGATAAATATAGCGGTTCTCACTGGGATGAGGTACAAAATTCTGGGTTGAGTGGGAATTGGGAATAGACAAGCAAGTTAGATGTACCTCACTGATACGAGAATCGCTATAGTCTATCCGCTCACCAATAACAATTAGCCAATTGAGAAAATTTAACTGCTTGATAAAACTATGCCGTTGATTAAAGTACAAACTTCTGTTACTACCCCAGAACCAACTGCTGTTGAAGGACTACTCAAAATCCTTTCTAGTAAGTTAGCCAAGCATCTTGGCAAACCAGAGTCTTATGTAATGACAGCATTTGAGCCAAGGGTAGCCATGACGTTCGCGGGTACAGTTGAGCCTGTCTGTTACATCGAAATCAAAAGTGTTGGTACCATGAGTCCGTCACAAACTCAGGCAATGAGCCAAGACTTTTGCCAGGTGATTAACGAAAAACTCGGCGTACCTATCAACCGAATTTATATTGAGTTTGCAGATGCCAAGGGTGCGATGTGGGGCTGGAATGCCTCAACCTTTGGGTAATCTGCTGGACTCAAAGCCCACCCTTTGCCCGTGGGCTGGTGTTCTGGCTGATTAACTTTAACAATTGCTCTGTCCTAATTATCTCGCCATATGTCCATTTCTAAAAACGAAGCGAAGCAGCTTTTAGAACGTTTAATTTTCGAGGAGGAGCATCCTCATGAGTGGGTACAGGATGTCTGGGGACTGAGTCCAACTTTAGGGGACAGTGCAGCCAAATTACTAGAGGCGTTTGAAGCGTTAATTGAGTACTGTCCTGAAGCGGACTTGGAAAATTTTCTGAAAACCTTGTATCAGAACTCGCTTCAGGGCAAGTAGAGTGGAACTCGTATCCTTGCTCGACCTAGATCATGCCAGTATGCGATCGCTTCTTGAGCTTCGGAGTCATTAAAACAGTGACCAGTGAGCAGTGAAAAGTGACCAAGTTTTACACGGAGATTTAGACCCCGAGTGAAACCTACCCGAAGCGTGATGGGGGTTTTACGCCTCCCAAGGTAGCTGTACAAAAAAAACTGGTCACTGGTCACTGTCCACTGCTCACTGAAGAAGATGACTATTCAAAACGTCCTGAAAAATCAACTCGATCGCTGGAATAAGATTATCCGCGATTGCCCCAATGACCCACAAGCTTACGTTCGGCGTGGCATGATTCAGTTTAAGCTAGCCAAAATCGATGAATCGATCGCAGATTTCGATCGCGCTGAAACGCTTGAACCTCGGCTCTTGCCCTACTTGTGGCAACGAGGTTTATCGTACTACTATGCCGGACGATTCGAGGAAGGTGCTAAGCAGTTCGAGGTAGACTTGACTGTCAACGCGCAAGATGTTGAAGAAACGGTTTGGCGATACCTGTGCATTGCTCGACTCAACGGTGTCACTGAGGCGCGAAATTCGTTACTCGTGGTGAAGCATGACCCAAGACTCGTGATGCGTAGCGTCTACGAACTCTATGCAGGTAATTGTACCCCCAATGATGTCCTGACAGCAGGTCAGAAAGAAGGTCAACGCGGCAATTTTTACAGCCATCTTTACCTGGGATTGTATTATGAAGCCGAGTCAGACCAAGAGCGGGCATCTCAGTTTATCCTTAAAGCTGCTAATAAGTACCCGCTAGAGGACTACATGTGGCATTTGGCTTGCGTACACCAAACCTTGCGAGGATGGATGTAACAAAAAGCCAGCTTTAACGCCTCCACGTTCCACTTTGGTCAAGCACTAGTTTGTTTCCTTGATAAACCTGTAGCCGACCCTCTTCTGTTACCACGTAGCGATAAGCACCGTTGGGAAACTCATAACCGACAAATCGACAGGGTGTGACTCCATCTGCACAGAGGGTATGAAGTGTTTTTCCTCTGAGTTGGATCGATGCCCCCGTGGAGACATTTACTCCACGGTATGTAACATTATTGCAAACTACATTTCCCTCTGGACAGTTGTTGGTAATTGTTACTCTAAAGTCCTTTGTTCTTAACGTGTCGGCTAAAGCTGCTTGACCTAGCAGCAAGAGGGTAGCAATTGGAAAAGCAATGCCCAAGGCAATTTGGCTGGGGAAGACTCTTTTGTTTATCATTGGTCGTGCTAGTTGTGGAATTGCATGTGCTTGACAATAACCAACTACCACTTCGCGGCTGCTAACTCCAGAAAAGTTGTTGCAATAGTACCCCATCGGGGTAATTTCAATCGATTAAACTCAGCAGCGATGGAAAATTGCGATCGCCTGAACGCTCCTCCGTTTTCTCTTCCTGTTGCCCCTACAGCTTGAAAATAAGCAGGGACAGCAGGGAGAATTTTTTCTCTCCCTTTCATTACACGCAGTTCATAACGGCTACTTAATACAAGAAAACTCTTACCAAGAAATAGGCATCTTATCAGAGATGTCTATTATTGTAATTTACATAATACCCCTATTTTACTAATTAGAAACATATTAACACAACTGCTCAAACCCAAGCCATTTATTTAACAAAAAAGAAGAATTATAAAAAAATTATACAACCAAGACTAAATGAGAAACGTTTAGTAGCAAAGTCAAAAACCTTGTAAAACAAGCACCTTAGAAGCTAAAC
>DATNPC010000640.1:0-4072 GCA_036703375.1 Allocoleopsis sp. | reverse complement strand
TCGAACTTAGTTCTGAGTGCCTCTACCATTGACATTGCTACTGCCCGACAAGTTCTTTCTCTATTGTCAGGTAAATCAGTAACTTATTTTGGCGCGGCTCCTAAATACTTCTGCAACTGCTCTAAGTTTTTATGATCAGATATCTCCTGAATCACTCTCAAAAGTAATTTTCCCAATGATCATCAAATTTCCTTTTAGCTTCTTTAAAAGCATTAATTAATTCCTCTTGTGTTTGGTTAATGAATCCTTTTACCCTCATACTTTGAATGAAACGAGCATCATCCGCCAGCGAATTTAAGGTTGTACGAGTATACGGGCGACCAACTGGAGTGTGAGTTCCTACATACCTAAGAGCTTCCTTAAGAAGTTCTGAAGTCTGATTATTTTTTATAAGAATTTCATTGTCTGGATTCCATAGCCAACTGTGGCGACATTTTGGGCATGTTAACTGTAATTCTCCAAGAAGGCTAGGGACATAGAGTTTTTGTGAACAACTTGGACACAAAGTAATTAACTGTTCAGGATTGTTTGGCTCAGACATGGATAACGTATCGTCTCGTCCATCAGACATGGATAACGTATCGTCTCGTCCAGTGGGACGATTACCGCCGTGATTGTATGTAGTATCTCCGAGATTGGAGATGCTTAAGCTACAGGAAGTAAAGTCGATGCGTTTGCTCCAACTTCCCATTGAGGGAGGGGCTGGTAATGTTTGCTTGGATATTTCCTCCACCCAAGTATCTACCACTTGTTTGGGTATTCCTTCTGTTTCCCACTGCTGTGCCTTAGCTCGTACTTTTTGAGTGAGTTGCTCAAGAGTAGGCCAGTAGGACAGACTGATTGTCCCGACAACATCTCTAGCGAATGGATAACAGAAGTAAAAGGTGTATAAATCATAAAACATAAATATAATAATTAAATCACTCGATAAACAACAGCACCATCGTGTTCGCGGTTGTAGGAACGCACCAAATCTTGTCGCTCTAACCCCATTACAACCTCTCGCACTTGCTCTGGCGGTAGTCCTGTTTCAATGACTAAATCGGCTAGTGTTACTTCACCGCGTTGTTTCCCAATCTTTAAGATTTGCATCTTGGCATCGGGAAGGTGAGCATAACGATCAGAAGCCGACTGCAATACTTTCTGTTCAACAATTTCTCTAGCTTTGCGAACAGAAATGGAATTTTCTACAGCAGCTCCAAGCAGAAAAAAAACGAATAGGCTGTTAGCCTTTTTCACAGAAATTATGAAAAACATGACAAAAAAGGCAATAAGGGCGGCTTTATAACGGACTGTGTAGAGATAACCTGCCCAGGGCATAAAGAGGGTAATGAAGGCTGTTGCCACAATGTCTTTGTTAGCACGTTTCAGGATGTTTTTGAGTTCTTTTTCACTCTCAGACATAGGGTTTATCCTCTAAGTTAACGTGAGTTCGACAAACTAAAAAAGGGCAGGAAGGCGATCTCACTCTCTTGACTTTAAATATTTAAAGGCATGACGCGATCGCATTCACCTAACCCGACCGACCCGACCACTGGTACCCGACTAGACCTGGTAGCCTCACATCATCAACTACAATCGCTGGCAACCGTCCACAGTACAGCGAAACCTCACTAGTCTAGAAAATGCTGTAGACATCAAATGTGTCTACTACGCTGCCATGATAGAATTTCTCATGATCTGTTAAACTTACTTTTATTAAGTCTATCCAAGTTTTTTAATTTGCCTGATAGCCCATTCGTAACTTGGCTTATCCCCTTGCTGCTCAAAGAGTTCTGCTGCTCTCTGAAGATCTGTAATAGCAGCTTGCAGATACTGATTTCTTTGACTAAGGTAAGAGCTGCCTCGGTTGCAATAGGCTTTGGCTGAGTAGGGATCTAGCTTGATGCTCTGGGTAAAATCTGCGATCGCTTCTTGACTTAAGTATTATTGCTTGGCTAAACGGCAAGTTGAACACCTAATCCATCACGAAAGACAGCCACAGCCATTCTTGTGACAGTTGTGGGTGCGGAATGTGGGTTCTAATAAACTAGGGTTCAAAATTAACCGGTAACGATTTAAGATAGCGAAGCACTAAGTAATCGTGGTACTCTAATTTGTCTGTTGCTAACCTCATATTTGGTAGTTGTTGAACTAGAGTATTGATAGCAATAGACACCTCTCTACGTGCCAATGTCGCTCCGACGCAAGAATGAATACCAACAGCAAACGCAAGGTGTGGATTTTCAAGTCGCCGTTGAACGACTCATTTGAAGGTGATGAACGCCGACTCATCGATCCGGATGGGCGTTATTCTTCTGATGAATTGAGACTATTTGAGTCCTCTGCTCTCCGAGTGCTAGAACTGCTTCCTGGTGCCAGTGTCGAACGAACTCGCGATGTTATCCAAATTAATTTTGGTGACTTTCGCTCGGAACAGGGAATTGTCATGATTTTGACGCCAGAGGCAATTGAGCTAAGACTAGCAACAATTGATTGGGTAGGACCGCATACACCTGTTTCATCAAGTCAGCTATGGCAGCGGGTTGAGTGGAATAAGTCTGAAGCTGTGAACCTCGCTGAATTGATAACGTCTGTTCAAAAGGCACAGCAGCAAACATTTCGTGAATGCAAATACTGTGGCAAGAAAAATCCGCCAGGGTGGATGTTTTGTCAAGATGTCTGCGATAGTTGTGCAGAAAAACACCTAGGGATTGTCCATTGATCAAGAAGAAACTGATTGAAGTTGCACTGCCCTTAGGAGCCGCGCCAAAATAAGTTACTGATTTACCTGACAATAGAGAAAGAACTTGTCGGGCAGTAGCAATGTCAATGGTAGAGGCACTCAGAACTAAGTTCGAGGCATTGGCTCCGTATATGGACGAAAAGTTAAAGCGACTTTGGGCTGGTACCGAAGCAGTAGTGTTAGGCTCAGGTAATTGCCCCTAATACAACTTGAATCGGTAAGTTATTTTGGCGCGGCTCCTAAGCTTTTTAACTTTTTTCAATTGGGTAGTCATTTCTGCCACGTTGCACTGAGTAGAACTAGACTAGACACCTAGAGCAAGATAAGGTCTTCAACTGGCAGACACAAAAGGTTTGAGGTAAGCGGCTATTCGGGTTCACGACTCTCTACACTGACAAAAGGAGTGAATAGATATTCATATGAAATTCTATTCATATCCTTGACTCTATGAAGCATCTTTTTGATTTTGCTCCAATCAAGCGCAACAAACTATAGAGGGGCGGGTTTGTTTTCCTGATGACCCTGCCTTGTCGTTCTTAGATCGAACCGCTCCCCAGGTTAGATACTAAATCACGTTAGATTGTAGTAGTTTTAGCAAGTATGGAAAACTCTCGGCAGTAGAAGAAACAGGAGGAGAGACACTTACTTGTTTGAATGCAACGGGGTGTAATTCAAGGCGATCGCTTGTGGAATAAAATATATTTTTTCTAGAGGAAATAGTATTCATAAATCCTCACTGTCTACAGGAGGATGCCATGTCTAAGCAGTCTGAAATAGATTTTTAATCTATTGATTCGCAGCCTGTAGCATGGTAACGCTGAACTGGGTAACTCCCCCCTTAAAGATCGATGAGGCAGCTCGGATAGAAGCGCTTCATCGTTACAACATTCTTGATACTCCTCCTGAAGAAGCGTTTGACGATCTAACGGCTCTTGCTGCCTATATTTGCGGCACTCCGATTGCCCTAGTGAGCTTAGTCGATACACATCGGCAGTGGTTCAAGTCGAAAGTTGGTCTAACGGCGACGGAAACTCCAAGAGAGATGGCCTTTTGCGCCCATACAATCGGGCAGCCTGATACTTTGCTCGTGGTTCCTAATGCGCTAGAAGATGAGCGATTTGCTACAAATCCCTTGGTAACATCTGAACCCCACATTCGGTTTTATGCTGGCGCTCCACTAGTGACACCGGATGGCTTTGTTCTCGGTACGCTATGCGCGATCGATCGCGTTCCGCGCCATCTCGATCGAGAACAAAGGAAAGCCCTACAAGCTCTCAGCCGCCAAGTTATGACGCAACTGGAGTTACGCATAAATCTCACCCGCGTCGAGCAAACATCGAGCAAGCT
>DATNPC010000639.1:0-3414 GCA_036703375.1 Allocoleopsis sp. | reverse complement strand
CAAATATGGCAATAACGAATCATACTTGTCTTGAATGCTTTCGACTACCTGGTTCTCAGACATATCAGGCTTTAATTCGTTTACATTCTCATGATCTAACTCTGAGGGAAATTGTTCAAGTTATTTTTACATGATGCCTTATCCCTTCTGACCTGGAGCCGTCTGCCCTATTCTCAAGCTAGACCTAAGCTGAGTCAGGTAGCTATCTATAGCTACCTTAGAGAGCAGTCTATCTTTGCAAAGATTTATAGCTCTATATAGTTTTATTTCTAATTCTTTAAGACTATTATACATTTATAATATTCCTAAAAAATTGAGTAGGAGCCAAAAATGCTTGTATCTCCTACCCATCGGTAAACTTGCATAGCAGATTAACTGTTTTTGACTATGAGCAATAGCACTGCTACCAAAGCGAAAGCTACAGGCAGCACGACTAGTCGCAGGAGTAAAAAAAGTCAGGAAGTCAACGAACAAAACACCACAACAGCAACATTAGATCTCCCTCAAGAGCGACAAGAGTCAACCCAGCACACCGATCGAGAAGCACAAGTCATCGCTATGTCTCAACTAAACTTAGAAGAAACTCCCATGAATGATAAGGCCACCATCGCTCTATCTCCTCTTCCCGGCAATCGCCCTATTGCCTCTAGCGATCTAAAGCTTAGTGAGGAAGTCTCTATTTTTGGTAAGCGTCCTGTTGATGCGAGTAATCTTCACGTGCTTGGGACAATTTCCGCACTGGGAGAGCGTCCAGTTGTTGCTAGTAATATCAAGGTATTGGATACTATCTCTGTTTCTGGAGAACGTCCAATCGCGGCCAGCACGATTAACATAGGCGCAATAGAGATGATCATGGGTAATCGCCCCATTGCCGCCAATTATATTGATGGCGATGAAGATCTGATGGGTTATCTCGATTAAGAGTATTTAAGGATAATCAACTTATCAAGCGTGTCTGGTTCCACAATCCCTTAGCGTTGTTGATAGAATTAGGAGTCTCAGCAATACAAACGCTAATAAAAAAGATGGAATACAGTCACGCTTCAGTATTAGTCTGTTTTTGATAAGTGATAAGTAAAGAACTCTAATTAATCATCGGGTCGGTATTGCCTACGAGCAACCTATAACTCTGATAAGAATTCGTTTTTAGGCAATGCTCCCCCTACAACTAGGTTAACTTTATTTAAGCTCACTCATTTACTAATCGCATCTTGCTTCGCTGCACAGCAAGAGTTTGCTAAAAAAGTAACAAATAAAGACGATTCAGAACCTTTTTGGCAACTAACACAGTTTTCCCTAATTCCTAGGTGATAGCTAACAGCGGACAATTCTTCTCAAGCTAAAGTTACGCTGTCATCTTAGTCATCCTTTGGGCATAGCGCTGCTAAAACTACGCTTTAGGTAGAGAAAGAGCGTTTCTCCGATATGCCTAGAGATGGACGCTCGTGCAAAGTTTTTTAGTTAGCTTGGATACAAAGTAAGAGAGTTATCCAAACTATTTTTCAACTCTCTTTAAAATCAACATCAATACAAGAAATGGAGAAAAAATATGAGCACGGAAGATAGAGTAAAAGCCACTGCTGAAAACATTCAAGGTAAAGCTCAAGAAGCTCTAGGTAATGTAACTGGCGATCCGAAAGACAAAGCTGAAGGTCAATCCAAGCAAGTTGATGCTCAAGCTCAACATGCTAAGGAAGACATCAAAGACGAAGTCAAAAAAGTCATTGACTAATCAGACTTTTGACTAGGATTTGATGGACTATTGCAGTTCTTAGCTGCCTAGACCCTAGGTAGGGGCAAGGTATGCCTTGCCCCTACTGACCTCTGTTTAACTCATTTGAGAATTACAGCCGCTAGTAGGGTATCTAGACCTCGGATTTTTCCAATGAACTACAACCTGTAGATAGAGCGCAAGATTTTGAGGAGGAATTTATTGTGAATTTATTTCAAAAGAGTCGCCAATTTTTAACAGCCTTGGCTTTAGTTTTGTTGCTGGTTACTGCTACAGCTTGCGGTACCGCTACCCAAGCTAAACAACCTAGCGCTCCCACTGCCCTAAATCCCAGCAGCAATTACGCACAACTAGAGCGTGGTAACACCGGTTCTGGTCAAGAGTTTGGTAACTGGGTGGTTCAAACCGCGAAAGGGTTAGTTAGTGATGCCTATGTGCGCGATAACGACAAATTAGGCGTTGTGATTACGCCTCAAGTCCGACCCAAAGAAGTTCAATCTTTGGCAAGGTCTTTATCTCAAGGATTTCACCATAATTTTCCTAACCGCAATCTAACAGTTTTGATGTATGCCCCGGATAAGAAACTGATTTTGACGGCAAAGTACGATCGCCAAACTAACCAAATTCAGTATCAGTCATCCTAAGCCAGTCAGCAGGAATGATTTTTGCTAAATCACCTTAATTAAAACGTTTTTCAAAAATTTGGACTCAAAAAAGGAGATAAGAGCATGACGAGTAGCGACCAATATAAACGCCAAATCATGAACGATTTGGCTCATGGCAATACTGAATCTATGGAGCCTGCGCCTGCGACTCCAGAACAGGAATATCAAAACTTTGATGACTTCGCCCAGCGTTCTTCTCGCGATGAGCGACGGCAACTATTTGGAAAGTCACTGCATCCCGATCGCATTCCACCCAGTCAGATGGAACCCGAACTCCAAAAAGCGATCGCACAAATTCAGCCGAACGAACGGCACGATGTGGCAAGTGAATTTCTCAAGCGGCTCAAAGGCAGAGGATTAAGCGATCGCGACCTGGAAAAACAACTGGGTCTTTCTACCCATCATGCCAACCGCATGACGGCTGATGATGTCACCAAGCTCGCTGCCTTCACCTATCACAATCATCCAGACATCTTCCAGGATGTCTTAGCCGAACAACCTGGAATCGTGAAGTTTCTCAGCAATCCTCTGGTCGGAGCTGTTATGGGTGCCATAGCCGCTAAATGGTTGGGCAATCGCCGTCATTGAACACCGCTATAAGCTAACAAGTATTCAATGAGAGCATGAGCAAATTTTTGAATCTCTTGTGGGATGGGCATCTTGCCCGTCCAGTCTATGCAATTTAAATGCGCGACAGCTTACATAGCAGAAGGCTAGTTAAGGTTTCAGGATGTTGCTTTTTCCTAATCGCCTTGGCGACTGCTATAGAAAGAGAAAGCCCAGCAGTTAATCTTGAGCTGCTGGGCTGTTCCATATGCTTGTGACTGGTAGTTAGGATGCGCTCCTCACGCCTTCTAGCATGGCTGTAAATTTCAATATTGCTCCTGTGCCATGGGACAGTCTTATTTTTGGCTCACTCGTTCAGCGATCGGCAACCAGTTTGTTGATACGTTATCTATCACCTTTAGGGCTTGAAGGCCCCCATACTCGCTGCGCCGGCCTATCGATGCTAGATTC
>DATNPC010000638.1:0-17179 GCA_036703375.1 Allocoleopsis sp. | reverse complement strand
TGGCGTTTCTTCAAGGTGATACTGGAATCGCCACTCATCGCTCTTGATAGTAGTTATCCTTAATGATGACTTGCCACTTACACCCCCATAGAATCACCAGATTGCCCAAGAGTCGTGGGGCTTAACGAGAAGTTCACCTGTAGACAAAATCTCACCAGGAGCATATTTGCTGGCTTGAACGTCAAAAGGTTAACGGAACCACTGCTACTCTTTGATGACTGGTAGCGAGATTCAACACCCTTATTTGCTAACCGTTCACTGTTACCTTATTCAAGACTTATGCCTCGTCAACCCAACCAAGATTTTAACAATCCTTCCCCGTCAAAGTGCAATACTCTCTGGCTGGATGGATTGAAAACACTAGGTCTTAGCCTAATCTTTGCTTTTGGGTTTCGGACCCTCGTCGCTGAATCTCGCTATGTTGCCTCGGGGTCGATGTTGCCAACCTTGGAAGTGAACGATCGCCTTTTGATCGATAAGTTAAGTTATCACTGGTCCAATCCGCAACGGGGAGACATCATTGTATTTGCTCCGACGGAAAAGCTGAAGCAGCAAAATGTTCGCGATACTCTAATCAAGCGGGTCATTGGATTACCGGGGGATAAGGTGGAGATTCAAGAGGGACGGGTGTATGTGAACGATCGCCTTTTGTCAGAAAACTATATCGAGGAGAATCTCGCCTATCAGTGGGGGCCTGTCACTGTCCCTGCCGACTCGTATCTAGTCATGGGTGATAATCGCGATCGCAGCTATGACGGTCGTTACTGGGGCTTTGTCCCTCGCGATAATATTATTGGCAAGGCTTTCATGCGGTTCTGGTCTCCTGATGCGCCTGAGCGTCTTGGCAAAATCGATCCATCTCCGCTTTATCCATCTCCGGAGCGATCGTCTTCACAGCCTTAAATCGTCGATCGGAGAGACACTGGATGCGGAGCTTCCGTGTGAATCTCCGCATCCAACCCAAAGTCTCGATCTGCTTAGAAATTGAGGCCAAAACTAAGCTGTCAACAGCGACACGAATCTGTTAACACCGACAAACAAAGTATTATTAAAAGCCTCATCACCAAACTAGCTGACAGCATATTCCGTATGTTGCCGGACGTAGGGGGGATGAAAAGCTAAAACAATTTGGTCTTTGGGAACACCACCCGCGACTAATTCATCGGTGATGCCATCTTCAATACCGTCATAATGAATCCAGATTTTTTCATCGCGGATTTCGACGTGAACGATAGCCCCGTGAATACGTTTGTGTCCTTCCCAGCCCTCGTGCATCAAGAGAAAATGGTTGCGTTCTTTGTCAACAATGACATAGGTTGCAATCTTACCGTACCTATAAGGGATACTGGCATAATACGACAATATTTTATAGATTAAGTCGCGGTATTCGTCTAGTCTATCCATTGGGTGATAACCTCCTGAACTGGATCGAAAACGATAAGTTTTATTAGTCCATCAGCGAGGACAACTCGCACGATTTCTTCAGAAAAGAAGCTAACGTAAATTTCTCTGCGAATAGCTAGGTAGAGCGTGCGGTCTGGCTCTAATCCCGATAAGATTTTTAAATATAATATGTATTGTCCGAGTGCATTCTCCCAGTCTTTAACTGGCGATTGACTGATAAAACTTTTAATTTCAACGGCAATTTTTTGCCCCTCGCGTTCCGCAGCTAGCAGCTTTTGGGCACCTAAATCCACAAACACATCGCGCAGTCCAACCCTCAGAGTGAGAGGATCGTCTGTAATTGTCCAGCCGTCTTTTTCTAATGCGGTTCTGACGGTGTCGTGGTAAATGTCTTTTGCCATGACTTAAAGTTCCGAACCAGGAGTGGTAAAAAGACTCTTTAGCCACGGAAAGTTATTTTTTGATCTTCAGTAAACTATGGAGGTAAGCGGACTCGAACCGCTGACATCCTGCTTGCAAAGCAGGCGCTCTACCAACTGAGCTATACCCCCGTGAATCGACGGCGATTTAGTCGCTTTTGCTATTCTAGCCCCTAAACTTTAATTTCGTAAGGGGGTAGAGAAAAAATTTTTTCTCTTCATCCTGGCGCTCGCCTTTGCTAGCCTGTAAACCAGAAGCGAACATTACCAGAAGCCCAGCTGAGTTGGAAGATGACCCAAGTTGTTGCAACGTTCTATAAATTCGTCCGATTGCCAGACTTTGCCGAAAAACGGGAACCTTTGTTGGCATACTGCCAAGCACAGAGCATTAGAGGGACGATTCTGCTGGCGGCAGAAGGGATTAATGGAACGATCGCAGGTTCGCATGAGGCGATCAACTCAGTTCTATCGTTTTTACGCTCCGATCCTCGTCTAGCTGACTTGGAGCATAAAGAGTCTTATGCTGATGCTCAGCCGTTTGAGCGGATGAAGGTACGGTTGAAAAAAGAAATCGTCACCTTGGGATTGCCGGAGATTAATCCGAGCGATCGCGTCGGTACCTACGTTAGTCCGGAGGACTGGAACGCGTTGATTTGCGATCCAGACGTCATCGTGATCGATACTCGCAACGATTATGAGGTGAGTATTGGCACCTTTCAAGGAGCGCAAAATCCCAAAACTGGCTCATTCCACGAATTCCCTGATTATGTTCGCGATCGCCTCGATCCCAACAAACATAAAAAGGTGGCGATGTTCTGCACTGGGGGAATTCGCTGTGAAAAAGCATCCTCCTTTATGATGGCGCAAGGATTCCAAGAGGTCTATCACCTCAAAGGTGGCATTCTCAAGTACTTGGAAGAAGTGCCAGAAGAAGACAGTCTGTGGCAAGGAGAATGCTTTGTCTTCGATCAACGCATCGCCGTGCGTCATGGTTTGGAGGAAGGCACTCATGACATGTGCCGCAGTTGCGGACATCCCATCTCTGATGCAGATAAAACCTCAGAGCATTATCAAGAGGGGATTTCCTGCCCCTACTGTTTCGATCGCCTTACCCAAGAGAAGCGATCGCGGCAGGAAGCAAGGCAGCAACAGATTGAGTTGCAGCGAACAAGAGCGACTGAGTTCTAGCCGTTGCGGGGAATGCGATCGCTCGTTCCTTGTGTTTCAGCCATATTCATGAGGCAGCTTCTAGCTATTTGAGGAAGCTGGTTGTCCATCGGTCTGATGAATTGTCAAAACCAATCAACTGTTACGGCGTTCCTGACCAACTGTTCACTGTTCACTGGTCACTGGTCACTGGTCACTGTTCACTGTTTAAATCTCGTCTCATGGCAACTACCCGCAGCCTGCGATAGTCTGCGATCCAGGTTCCTTCTCGATACAGTGTTGGTTTCAAACGTTGCTCGACAGCTTGAATCACTTGCATTTGTCGTTCAGCAGGCAGTCCCTCTAGAAAACGACTGGCGAACATCCGACACCAATTCGCTATCCCGCTCTCTTCATTATCTAGCGGTGTTGGGCGATCGAACAGAACAGCATAGGTAACGTCAAATCCCTGCTTTTCCAACCGAGTCGCATATTCACCAATGCTAGGAAAATACCAGAACTCTAACATGTCAGGGGAAGCGTAGCCTATTGTGGAAAGAACGCTGGAGAGTGCTTTAACAATTTCAGCAATATTTCCCTTGCCACCAAACTCCGCGACAAAACGACCTCCAGGCTTGAGGGCTTGGTAGATGCAGCGAATCACGGCATCGGGTTCGAGAATCCAGTGCAGTGCAGCATTAGAAAAGACGGCATCGAAGGGCTGCTCGACTTGAAAGTCTCGCGCATCAGCAACAGCAAATTTAAGATCGGGATAGTTTTGTCTAGCTTGCTCGATCATACTGGGAGCTGCATCAATTCCCATCACCTCCGCTCCCGCCAGGGCAATTTGCTGCGTTAGTTGGCCAGTACCGCAGCCCACATCCAGGATGCGTTCTCCCGGTTGCGGCGATAACAAGTTGAGCAATTGTTCACCATGCTGCCAAACAAAGGCATAGCTACCCTGATAAAGGGTGGCGTCCCAGCGATTCTTTAACATTGAAAATTCTCCTGTTTTCTAAGCTTTCATCTTTTACAGTGAGCAGTTACCAGTGGCCAGTGACCAGTATGAGAGTGGGAGGAAGGAGACCCACAATCGTTGCATGGTAGGTTTCACGCAGGGTCTCGCATCCCCGCGTGAAACCCTGGTCACTGTTCACTGACCACTGTTTTAACGCCTCTGTGAGGGCGATAACCCCTAAGGATGACGGCTTTATTCTCAGAGTATGAAATGCCACTATGAATGTCCAATATATTTTTGATGCTCGATTAATATTTGAGAGATATCAGTAATTCAACGAAATGGAACTACGGCACTTGCGATACTTCGTGACGCTAGCGGAGGAATTGCACTTTCGGCGGGCAGCTGAGCGATTGCACATGGCTCAACCTCCCTTGAGCCAGCAAATTCGCCAGCTAGAGACAGAACTGGGTTTTCAACTGCTGTACCGGACAAAACGTACTGTGCAGTTGACAGAAGCAGGACAGGCTTTTCTAGTTCAATCGCGGCGAATTCTTCAGCAACTCGAACAGGCAATTGAAATCGGACGGCAAATAAGCCGTGGGGAGATGGGACAACTAGCGATCGGTTTTGTCAGTTCTGCGGCTTATAACGTCCTGCCTGGAATTCTGCGTGCGTTCCGCACTCATTTTCCAGAGGTAGTATTGGAATTGCATGAATTGACAAGCGATCGGCAGTTGGAATGGTTGAGGGAGAGGCAGATTGATGTTGGGTTTGTCCGTCCTCCTGTTGAAGATGAGGCATTTAGGTTTGAGATCATCTTCCAAGAACCCTTAATGGTTGCCTTGCCGGAGACGCATCCACTTGCCCAAGAAGTACAGGTATGCTTGCGATCGCTATCTCATCAACCTTTCATTTTATTTCCTCGTTCTCTCGCGCCTGGACTTTACGACCAAATTATCAGCCTTTGTCAGCAAGCCGATTTCAGCCCAACAGTGGCGCAAGAAGCGATCCAAATGCAAACGATCGTTAGTCTCGTAGCTGCTGAAATGGGTGTTGCGATCGTGCCAGCGTCACTGCAAAACTTGCAACGAACTGGAGTCGTTTACAAAACGGTACAGGAACCAACGCCTAAAGTTGCGATCGCAAAGCGCTGCTGGGAAGCACAGATCGCAACAATTTGGCGGCGCAATGATTCATCTGCAACCGTTCAGCGGTTTCTAGAAATTGCCAGACAAATTCCCCAGTAGCAGATGGCGTCAGCGTTAGGTGAGTTCACTGGAATTGGATCAGAGCTTGATAAACGGGAGCCGTTTTTGGGTCTTCTACGTAAGTTCCTGCTAAAGCCCCGTACTCACCTCCATCCATAAGCACATGGTGGCTGTAGAGCGTACCCCCTTGCTTTTTCCAGTCATTCAAGGCTTCAGTGTAGATGTCTTTCATTTCTGGCCTTTTACGCAACCTACTCAGAAACGCTTGAACTTCTTGATCTTGAGTCACTAAATCGGGGCCCCCTTCATAGGTCACGAGTTTTAGCCCATACTTATCTGCAACGGCTTTGTGATAAGCGCGATCGGCTGCAATATTCGGTAAGGAGCCATAGTTAGATTCGTGCGGCAGTCCCTGACCGGTTCTCAACCAATTGAGAGCTTTGGCATACCCACCATCAGGCTCTCGCATCCAGCCCTTGATAGTATCAGCATTCTCCTTCATCGTCATAGCCGCTCCAAAATAGCCTGTAATGGCGTAGAGGTCGAAATTTTTATAGCAGGGTGGATTACCTTCTTGCTGGTAAGCATTACACCTCAGCCGCGCCTGTTCTAACCCCCGCCATGCTGTCTGAGTTGCCATGATGCCCTTGATGCGATTTGCTTGACTGCCAAAGACTGACTTCCAGATATTAATAATTTGACTAGCTCTCATCCCGTAGAAACCATTGAAGTCAGCATCCCTATCTGGAGCATCGTCTTTCCATCGAGCTTTAGCTTGTTGAACAGCCCACTGAGATTGCGGGAACGCAGGACTCCAGTTCCAAACTTCGTTGGAGTACTCGATATAGACGTTCAGTTTAGGGTCTAGAGTATCCTTGACTTTTTGAGCAAATTTAGTCACATATTCATCGGTTGCTTGATGCGGGATATTCAACCACAGATCGGATGAAGTTTTATTAGCCAGAGCCGTTAACACTTCAATGGGAGCACCACCTTTCTTACGGCGAGGACTAATAAATTCAGAGCCAGCCCAGTTATAGTCTGTAATTTTCACCAAGTCATCCCAGTTTTTCTGTTCGTTGAAGTCATTGGTTCCCATCCAAGACATCATTCGGAAAAACTTAAAAGGTTTAATCAGATTGATATAATCCGGATTGAAAATTTCTCCTGATTTAAGTAAGCTTTCTTGGTCTTCTCGATACAGTTTAATATTGCGAATATAATTACCGTTATGCTTGGGATCGGTTTGTTTAATCTGTATAACAATTCCTTTAGCAGAATTGATATCATAAACTAGTCGTCCTGGACGAGAGAGCGCTTCATTCTTTTGACTATCCGCGATTTTAGTAGCAAGTACCCCCTCACCCTCATAGGTTAAAATGTAACGCCCTGGTTTGTAGCCTCCATTCCAAAGCAATAACGTCTCAACAGAATTATATTGTTTTGGATTATTTCCTCGCTCTGGAAGAGATTTTATCCAACCATTTTCGTCTTGATCGAGTAACTGCTTTTTAATCTCATCGTCACTCTTGGTCTTATTACAACCTGGGTCGTCCGGTAAACCGTCTTCCGCACCTATGCATCCACCACTCCAGCCTGAATTAAGTTTAAATTGATCGATGAAGGGAATTTCAAGACCGTAGTAGTTTAACCCTCCTAACTGACCGCCAATGGTAAAATTAACATTAGTTGCCAGCGATATACTTTTCTCCTTTTCAGTGGCGACCCTTTCAGTTTTATCGATGTTAGTTGCAATACTCTCCGTTTCCTCTTTCCAAAATTGAGTCATTAAAGCCGGTAAAATTACCAGGAATAATCCAATAAAGGCAATAATAAAAAATTTAGCTTTTATTTTCATTGATTTTTTAGAAACTAGAGGGCTTAATACTAATCTCTCTTGACAGTTACTTAATATCTTTTCGACGTATTTGTCGCTCCTTTTGTGCCAGTTTCTTTTGAAAAGATTGGCGACGGCGGCGATACCAGGTTGAACAACCGATTAGCAGTCCTGTTAATCCTAATGCTCCCAATAAAGGCAGGACATTGCCAGTTCTCGCAGCCTGCAAACCTGAGCTTCCCAGCATCACAAACGGCAACACCCCCGGAACTGTACCTAGCATTGTTCCTACAAGGTAGTCGCGAAAGCGAATTGACGTCAAGCCAGCAGCAAAATTTACCAAGCCATAAGGAATGATAGGCAGCAAACGGATGGCGAACATATAAAACAATCCACCTTGATAAAATTCAGCCTCCATAGCCTGCCAACGTCCTGCCAACCTCTGAGAAATGGTTTTCCTTCCGACTGTACGCGTGAAAGCAAAAGCAACCACTGCGGCCATCAGCGCTCCAATACTCGTCCAGAGAGTACCCCACCAGAGTCCAAAAATCGCGCCACCAGTTAGATTAAGAGGCGTTGAGGGCAATATCAATATGGTGGCCACTGTATAGAGAGTTACGTAGATAATTGGAGCCCAAATTCCTGCCTGCTTCAGCCATCGCTGAAGGAGTGCGGCGTCAACGCCTCCCAGTAGATACACAGCTAGCCCCGTAACAACAATACAAAATACAGTGACAAGGAGAATACCGCTTTTAAGGTTCAATCTAACACTCCTGCGTTCTCAATGCTCTTAAAAGAAGTTTAGCTCATCGATTCTTTAAAAAATCAGAGTTTTGTTAGCTATAACTTTAATTTAGTTCCCTTAATGATTAGGCAGAATATAAAGAATAATATCGAGCGAGGCGATGTTCTAGTTATTTTGATAGGTATCACCTTCACTTTTTTAGGATTTGCCCATTAACCTCTCATTTGAGGCTTTAAAAAACGAGAAGTTTCATTAGTGCAGCTTCGCGGAAATACCTAGCAGTGACTTCAGGTTAACTAGTTAGCTTTACCAGAATTTAAACTGTTTAAAAACTGCGGCGGAGCTGCACTTAGCGTTGCAATCAGAATTTATAGTACGTATATGGCAGTTCTATGATTGGATGAGCCACAAAATTTAAATTGGAGCCATTGCTATAGTCTCAATTGGAGTTCCATATCGAAATTTAGTGAGATAAACCTACCTTAGGAGAGATTGACTCAATGAGTACAAACCAAGATCGAGCACTTCTGTCGGTTCCCACAGGAACGTTACAGATTCCTGCTAGTAATACGGCGGATGACTCGATAAACTATTCTCTTGACTTTCCCACTATCGATCGCCCGATTCTGCTTTCTCTAGTGATACCGACTTACAAAGAAGCTCAAAATATTGAGAAAATTGTCAGTCTACTCAGCCAGCAATTAGACCAGGCAATGCCAGGTGCTTACGAATTGATTGTCGTGGACGATGATAGCCCCGATCGCACCTGGGAAATTGCTCAGCAGCTAACATCAATGTATCCTCAACTGCGGGTCATGCGACGCACGGAGGAGCGAGGACTGTCTACGGCAGTAATTCGCGGTTGGCAGGTCGCACGCGGGGAAGTGTTGGGAGTGATTGATGCCGATCTTCAACATCCTCCAGAGTTATTGTTGAAGCTATGGCGAGAAATCAAACGGGGAGGCGATTTGGCGGTTGCGAGTCGTCACGTCGAAGGCGGGGGCGTGAGTGATTGGAGTGCCGTTCGGAGGTTCCTATCCCGTGGCGCTCAGACGCTAGGCTTAATTATCCTCCCTGAGGTAATCGGTCGCGTCTCTGACCCGATGAGTGGCTATTTTATGATCCGTCGCCACTGCATTGCGGGTCGCACGATGAGTCCGTTGGGTTACAAAATTCTCATTGAGGTGCTAGCCAGGGGACAAGTACCCTGGATTGGCGAAGTAGGGTACGTCTTCCAAGAACGCCAAGAGGGAGAGAGTAAAGTCAGCACTAAACAGTATGTAGACTATCTGCGGCACTTGCTGCGCTTGCGACTGTCCCTCGGACCGATTGGTCGATTGCTCCGATTTGGTATTGTGGGCCTGACCGGGGTGTTTGTGGATATGGTCGTGCTTTACCTATTAAGCGACCCCTCAACCCTAGGTTGGGCATTGACTCGTAGTAAGATCGTTTCCTCAGAATTGGCGATTCTCAACAACTTCTTGTGGAACGACCTGTGGACGTTTCGCGACATTTCCAGCCAGCAACCTGGCAAGCGTCAGCTATTGAAGCGGTTTTTAAAGTTCAACACGGTCTGTCTTGCTGGGTTAGTCCTTAATGTTTTACTGTTGAACTTGTTCTTTAATGTCTTTGGCATAAATCGCTACGTCGCGAACTTAATTGCGATCGCCGCTGTTACGCTTTGGAACTTTTGGGTCAATCTTAAGCTCAGTTGGCGAGTTACGGATGTCAATTGAGGTTGCCTTTGTTAAAAACGCTCGTTTCACATCGTTGGTTTCACCCGTTGCTGCTATTGGCGTGGATTGCCATAGGCACAGGTTTACGCTTTCACAATCTGGCAGGGAAGCCTCCCTGGACGGATGAGTTTGCCACCATGGTATTTAGCCTGGGCAACAGTTATCATACTGTGCCGCTAAACCAGGCTATCTCCCTAGATACTCTGCTTTCGCCCCTGCGCCCGAATCCAGCCGTGGGTGTATCGGCGACAATCCATCACCTGATTACAGAAGACCATCATCCTCCCCTCTACTTCATACTCGCCCATTGGTGGCTTCAGTTATTTCCAGCATCAGGAGGATACATCTCATTATGGGCGGCGCGATCGCTTCCCGCTCTTTTCGGTGTCGCTTCAATTCCTGCCATCTATGGCCTTAGCCTTGTAGCTTTTCGTCAGCGGTTAGTCGCGCAACTAGCAGCGGCAATGATGGCGGTTTCGCCGTATGGCATCTTTCTGGCACAGGAAGCCCGTCATTATGCTCTAGGCATTATTTGGGTGATTGCTTCTTTGTGCTGCTTGGTGATTGCCATGCAGCATCTCAAGCGCCAAGTCCTTTTACCGATTGGGATGGTTCTGGGCTGGGTAGTGGTTAACAGCTTAGGGATGGCAACCCACTACTTTTTCAGCCTGACTCTCTGTGCTGAAGCGATCGTCCTGACAGGGTTTTGGCTGTTAGGAAGTCGATTTGCTCCAGCGTTGAGTAAATTCCTCCCCATTCCCCATTCCCCATTCCCCATTCCCCAGTCCCATTGGTCGCGAATTTATGCCGTCGCTGCTGGTACATTGGTGGGGTGTTTGGTATGGGTACCCGTGTGGCAGTCTGGGCCAGCCGAGGAGATGACTCAATGGATTAAGAATAACCCGTCTAGCCTACTGACCTGGATTAACCCGATTTTTCAAGCCCTCGCCACTTGGATTACCATGCTGTCGCTGCTGCCAGTGGAGGCATCCTCGCTGTTGCTGGTTATTGTCTCTGGCGCAATCATGCTGGTATTTTTCATTTGGGCTACGCCAAAGCTCTACCGAGGCCTCAAGGTTTTGCTAGAGCAATCCGATAGCCGTTTGGCAACCCGCGTCTTGGGAGGGTTCGTTTTAGGCGCGATCGCAATCTTCTTCGGGATTACCTACATTCTTGGCGCTGATATTACGCGAGGGGCAAGGTATAACTTTGTCTACTTTCCCGCAGTAATTGTATTAGTAGGAGCAGCGCTAGCGATCGTCTGGAACTCTGCTGACACTCCCAACGCGCCTGAATTGCTCAATAAAGAACATGCAAAATCGAACCTTCCCTCACGCTTAAAAACCGGTGGTAAACCAGCAGTTGCGATCGTCTGGCTGATGGGTCTGTTGAGCGGTATTACTGTAGTCAATAATCTGGGCTATCAGAAATACTACCGCCCCGATCTCTTGGTACCAGCTATTCAACAAACATCATCAATCCCAGTACTCCTTGCTACCACTCACAATACCCTAGTCCAAACTGGTGAAATGATGGGAATTGCCTGGGAGTTTCAACATGCTAATGCTTCTAACGCCTCGGCAGTTGCGCCCCAGTTTCTTCTAGCTCATCAAAACCAAGAGGAATGTGACGGACTTTCATGTCCTGCCTATACTACCCTGCGAAAAACACTAGCTCAACTGCCACGACCTCTAGATCTGTGGCTGATTAATTTTAAAGCCCCAGTCGAGCCAGAAGCGCCTAACTGTTTTGCAGAGGATGTTTCTCAGTATCAAACATCAGTGAATGGCTATAAAGCTCGGTTGTATCATTGCCTTGCTGCCGATTCTCAGGCAGCTCAACGTCCATAGCGTACCATTTTCATTTCAAGTGGTAACAAATCGGATTACAGGGGACAGGGGGACGGGGAGAAAGAGATGTGGCAAGGATTTAGAAAATTGGTACGACTGACCTGCTGAAATGATTCGCGGGCTTAGGGATTGGCAAACAGTATATCGATTCTCGATGGGCTAGAACACAGGTAGGGACACAGCAATGCTGTGTCCCTATGATGTCGCGTTTTTCTGGAAGTCCCCCAATCCTAGTCTTACCGGACTGGCGGACAAGGAGCAGTCACTAAATAGCCTCCCGCCTCAATGACGAAGTCATCGAAGTCGTCGTCTTTTCCTGCTCTGGCTAGCCCTTGATCGTCCCAAGAGATACGGGTACCGACCATACCGTTGCGATCGCCTCCGTCTAAGCTACCGTTAAACACAGCCGCTAGATTGCTCGTGGACAAAACAGTACGTCTAGTTTGTCCAGTGGGAGTGACGGATTCTAGGTAAAAAGCGTACCGTTTATTGGCCTGAAAGGTGAACTCAGCAAACTGATTTTGTACCGTTCCACCCTGAACCGTTCCTAGAAAGTCTGCTGACGTGCCAGTATTGTTACCGGGAGCGCGTACCTGGCCTTCTCCTGTCCCATAGGCGTCATAGGGTTTGGTTTCGCTAAAAAGTACTTTGACGGGTTGGTTCGTATCGAGATCGAGAATACCTAGAGTGGACTGGTAAGCCCCATGGGACTCTTTGAATTCAAATTCAACCGTGGTGTCCACGGGGAACTCGACCACTTGATTTTCAAACATGTCCTGTGCTTTAACGGGTGTTGCGAAGGAACTGACAAGTCCCGCTGCGATCGCTCCCATTAACAACCCAAGTCGAGCGATGCGTTCTCTCTTACGCTTTCTCTGCTTCATTTTTGCTCGCTTCTCCTCACTACAGCGTTGCTGCTCAAGTACAAAGATTCAGGAGTCATCCAGCCAGTAGTCGGAGACTCTGCTATCCTGACGGCTGACTCCCACTCATAACCGCAGGCCTACCAAGTCCCGAAAGCAGTACTTGACCGGGTTCGTCCTACTTCTTCCGCCTTAGTTCTCAAGTTTTCGGCCTGTGACCTTAACTCTTCTAGCTGCCGACACGCAACAGGAACATCGACTGTTGCCGTTATGGGGCGTCGAGCAAACCGACGGGTTGTTGGGGCATTTTGTATGGCTTGGTCAATTGCCGCATTGCAGGCGTTATAGGCAGCTTCGGCATCCCGATTCACTCGATTGATGTTACTAATCAAGTCCGGATCGATCCGGCTTTTGCTATCAAAGATGGGAGCCGTGTTGTTCCAGATATTGGTTCCCGTGATGTCCGAATAGCTACTTTCTGCCTTAGCCGGAATCGCGCTTAAGGCTCCAATCAGCATTGATAGACCGACAACCCAACGAATAGATTTACTGGCGTGCATTCCGTGTACTCCTCCTTAAAACCGAATTGCGGTTCCAGCACCTAACACAAATCGCGCTCCGTCTCCAGCACCAGCCACATCGCGGACTGCGGGGGTAATGACGAAGGGAATGTTCTTAAAGGGCGCGATGGAAAGACCCAATCCTAAATCTCGTCCCGTCCATTCAGCAATAAAACTGACTGGTCTAGCCACTCGAATCGCAACGTTACCAAAGACATTGACGTTGTTGTCTTTTGCCTCTACAGCACCGCTCGACCGGAATTGCCCATCTCCCACACCAACCGTAACGGCAACGCGGCTGAACGGATCGTTGAGAGAGTCTTGAGTGCGGAAAATTTTGGTAATCACGCCGTATTTGGACTGCTCAAAGTCGTTGCGACCGATATTCAAGAATCCATTCCAGCCAATAGCCGCAGACAAATCTTGCCCTAAGCGACGGTGGAGTTTGGCGTTAAACCCACCTTCCCCAAAGCTATTGTCCGTGGTTTCTAAAGCATAGGATAACTCTACCCCTACAGCTTTATCCGCATCGCCTAAGCCAATGCCAATTCCCCCTGCACCAACAGAACCGTCATCTTCGCGCACGGTGTTTTGATAGCTGCCAGTGAGAAATAGCGTGTTTTTATCCGCACCATATCCGACAGGGATATAGATGCTGAGGGCTGGGGAAGCACCAGATTCTTCAACCGGTTCTGGGACTGCCACTTGAGGAATAGGTTGCGGACGCGGGCAACGAGCGCCTGTCGTACCTTGAGCTAGCTGGTTAGCACCTGAACCACTCATAGCTTGGGCAATACAGGTTCCTGCTGAAGCTGGTGCGGCATCAGCCATCAATTGATTAGGTTTAGGGGTTGATGACTGAGGAGTTGGCTCATCCAAGCGCAGTGCTTTGGCACTAGAGATGGTTTTACCTTCTCCTACATTTCCCAACAGTACAGACGCATCGTTGCTTGGGACTGGCTCTGAAGCCGGTTGGTTTGAGTTAGGATTCGATAATGCTGTCAGAGTGCGATCGCTTTTGAACGCTGGGTCGTTCGATGTTTGTGCCAAATTGGTTTGAACAGGAGCTTTTGCCAATGTTTCCACTTGCCCGTAATTCGGCAGTTGAGCGGAAGGCTCTAAGCGAGTTTCCTGTTCGGATTTGGCTGCTGCTGCTTGTAAAATGGGTTGTTCTTCCTTTGTTTCTGATGCAGCACTCGATTCAATCAGTTTTGTAGCAGGAGTAACAACAGAGTTCTCCTGAGTGACTACTTCCTGAACTGAACCTTCAGAATTCGGAGTATCGCTGGCTTGGGCTTTTAACCCGCCAGTGATGAGCAGAGTTAAAGTACAAATTGCAATGCCATGAAAACGCATAGAGTCGCCTCACACAATTCACACCACATACCGCGAGACGCACCTTATTTCCACGTAAACATATGCTTCGTTCATCGTCAATCATCCGGTGTTGTAAACAGGTACATTGACAAATTTTGGACATGCAAAGCAGGAGAAATATGTTAGTTTCCGACCCCAAATCAAGCTAGAAACTAGCTAAGATATATCTCTTTCGGGGGATGTCACTAAATGTTAAACTTAGCTGCTTTGCCCAAGTTCTGAGTAACAATAGAACTGACAAAGAGGTTTAACTTTTTGTTCCCTTCTAAACTTATATAGAGCAATCTTTTTGAATTTCAGATGGATTTTATTGGTAATTTTTATTTGAATTAATTCCAAATTAATTAAATCAAATATTAACCATAAAACTTCTAACAGAAAAAATTCACTGTATCCTTACAGATAACTTATGCATTCGACATCTAGTGAGCCAGAAGCAATCAGTTCGCAACCTCTGCATCTATCCATTGAAGCCTTTGAAAGAAGTTACGGTGACCCTGGAGAGATTAGATATGAGTTTTCCTATGGAGAGACTTTAATCGGTGTTGCCTCTGTCTCTGCTACACAAGAGTTTTACTTTCTCCACTTTATTACTGTAATGCCTGAAGATCGAGGGAAAGGGTACGGCTCGATCATCCTAGATGCTATTTGCCAGAAGTTTAACGACAAACCCATTAGGTTAGAGCTAGACGCTTCAAGTTCACTGGGACTAGACAATCTACAGGCTTGGTATGAAAGGCATGGCTTTACCTACCTTGGTGATGAACAGATGGTGCGAACGCCCGATTCACAGTGAACAGTGAGCAATGAACAGTGGCCAGTGACCAGTGACCAGTGACCAGTTGTCAGTTACGAGCCATCAGCACATCGGGGAGAAATTTCCGCCTGAAGCCTTGGTCACTGGTCACTGATAACTGAAGATGATTCACCCCTATCCTTGATATATGGGAAGATACGGAATTCTCTCTGCCGCATCAAGGCATCCACTCTAAAACAATGCCTACTCGACTATCCTTTTCTTCTCTTGAATTCTGCTTCTGAATGTCGGTAGCTAAACGAATGTTATGAGTGACGGCATAGCCAACGGAAAGTGATGTAATGCCGACTTCCTCATTGCTACCAGGAGAAACAAAACTCTGAGTTATAGAAATATCTGCTGCACCCGTGCGCGATAAGGCTAACATTAGTCGCGCCCCAACATTTACCCCGTCGGTTGAAAACTTACCCGTTTCTACATACCGATAGCCGACTTGTGGCGCGATATTGATATAACCTCCCAGAGGAAGCACATAGTAACGCAAATCTGCACCGCCAGCTTTGCGATCGCCATTGAATGAAGCCTGATAATCTCCACTGACTGTTAACCCAGTACGACCCAAAAATACATCTTCTACGCCGACATTAAAGCCCGATGCATCATCGGTTGAGGGAAACTGAGAGTAACCCAACCGCACGCGAGTGCGAAAACTGGGATCGCGGCGAATGTCTTCTAAAACATTCGGCACTTTCTTCATCCAGCGCTGTAAAACGGGACTGTTTTGAATAATTTCTGGGCTTAAATCTAACGGTTCAGTGGCGGGTTGCGGTGTTGATTCTGGTTTGGGGGTTGTTTCTGTTGGGTTGGGTGGCGTCTGTTGGGCAATAATGTTGTTCTCGGAGTGGGTGACATCGGTTTATATCTGAGCTGTTACAACTGGTAGAGGTTTTGTTGGCTCGGCTACGATCGCGCGATCGCGTATCAGTTGAGAATTTTCTGTTTCAGGGTGAGGCTGAGAACTCATCGGCTCAACTGGTGTAGATGACGCACTCCAAGCAGAGGAGGAAGTAGCAACTATCAGTCCTACACTCAGTACTGTTCCTGAAAATCCCAGATGCTTGAACCAATCCCCAAAAGCTCTCATTCTCTTCTCGCTGCTCAGTATTCCAAGGTTCTACCTTGGTGTAAGTTTAGAGGAAATCGGACTTAAGAGGAATGGCGCTGACTTAAGCCCTGAACTAAAGTACTCCTGCGGAGAACGCTGCGCGAACGGGCTAAAAGCTAAAACCCGTTAAAACGGGTTGAAAAGCTTTCCCAGTAAGCTTTAGCTTACTTGAGCTTTGAGCCGGAAATTTATTTCCAGGCTCTTAAGTCAGTGACATTCGCTGATAACTAAAAGAATCAGGCAGGACGCCGCTAATCTGTTCGATCCTGGCTTCCTGCCTGTCAACCTATTACACTAAGCGATGAGACTGAGTATGCTCTACGCCTTACCGACAGCGGCAGCTACAGCAGCCGCTTCACCCGGTTCAGGCTCTTCTTTATTGAGGGTAAACAAGCTTCCGCCGCTCGCAGTGGGAAGGGCATAGGCGAGTTGATCGAAGTCAGCCGTAGGAGCATTGATGTCTGCGGGTAGGAATGTCCCTCGATGCTCGGGTGTCACCAGTAGGTTAATACTGTTCTGAGCAGGAGACGCTAAAAAGATTTCGGTATATCCGCGAATCTCTAGCGACTTGGCGGCTAAAATCTCTGGTTTAGTGATATCAGGTAATAGGGTAACTAGCGCCGTATCATTCGCAGGAATGTTGACAAAGTAAATCGATCGCTTGGGATTAACGGGGGCGATCTCACCAAATTCGTTCTCGCCTACTACATCAGTAATCGTAACAGTATCGGCGATATTTAGTCCGGGGGTGGTCGCCGTGAAGCGCAGTCTTGCTCTCACTGGAGAGTTACTTGTATTGGCGATGGTCAAAAAGTAGCCTTGGACAACGGTGCGAGCAACAGGCGTTGGACCTCCAGGTGGTGCAATTGGCTTAACTAGAAGTTCAAAGGTGGATACAAGCATCGATTTACCTCGTCAGTACGTATCCAACCTAACTTTCGTCATTATGGCGAGACAGTACCCTCATGGGTACTCTTTCAGTCCAAAGCAAAGGTGGTTCTGCTGATTGTAGAACCGCCCCAATCACTTTTTTGCAGGCGTCGGGCGCAATCAATGGGCGCGTTTCAATCCCTGATAGGGATTAGATGTAGTTGAAACATTCACCAGGGGAGTTACTGTATGAATGAAAAGAGCCATCAAGGAAGAACTAT
>DATNPC010000637.1:0-13859 GCA_036703375.1 Allocoleopsis sp. | reverse complement strand
CCCATCCCCCCATCCCCCTCACCACTCCTCCTGCATCGTCGAACTTTGTGCGAGTAGACTTAACTCGCCTCGATGAACTCATGCAAATGGTGGGCGAACTGGTGATTACCCGCGCTCGCTTGGGAGACAATGTCAAAGCGTTAAAAGGAGTCGTGTCTGAACCCCAACTCCGCACGCTCAAAGAAGTGAATCTCACCTTAGAACACCAACTGCGGGACTTGCGCGAAGGTGTGATGCGAGTGCGTTTAGTGCCGATTGGGGAAATTTTTGCTCGGATGCAGTTTGTCATCCGTGACATCGCTAGAGAAAGTCAAAAGCAGATTGCCTTGGAACTGAGCGGTCAAACGACAGAAATTGATAAGTTTGTCGTCGAGCGGATGATGGACCCACTGTTGCATCTAGTGCGGAACGCCGTCAGTCACGGATTGGAGCCTGAAGCCGAACGCATCGCCCAAGGGAAGCCACCCGAAGGAAAAATTGCCTTACGAGCAGCTACGGCTGGAGAAATGGTGGTGATAGAGGTGGAAGATGATGGGCGTGGCGTGAATATGGAAAAGGTAGCTCAACGGGCGCGATCGCAAGGCTTAATTGCTGCCGATGCCACCCCCGACATGGCAACGATTCTCGATATCCTGTGTTCCTCTGGCTTTTCCACCCGCGATCGAGCTGATTTAACAAGCGGACGCGGTGTAGGGATGGCCGTGGTTAAAAATACGGTGCAAGAACTCGGTGGCTTTCTCAGCCTGGAATCCCAAGTGGGTGTCGGCACCAAGTTTACCATTCAACTGCCCCTCACATTAGCGATCGCAGATGCCCTCACCGTCTCTCTCGGCGGACAAACTTTCGCCATCCCGCAATCTTCCGTGCGCGAGGTACTAGAAATCCAGCCCACCGCCATGACGGTGTTGGAAAATAACGAAATTTTCTCCCATCGAGGCAGCATATTGCCATTGATTCGCCTTGCTGACTTTTTCAACTTAACCTCAGCCTCTCCAGAACGGCGAAATGGCAACTATTTGCACGTCGTAGTTGTGGGCAGTGGCTTGAGCGCGGTTGGGCTTTTAGTCGATCGCATTATCGGGCAACGAGAAATCGTGGTGCGTCCCCTGACAGACTCCCTTGTTCAAGTTGTCGGCATCGCTGGTGCCACCGAACTCGGTGATGGACGTGTGGTTTTAATTCTCGATACAGCCGCCTTATTACAAGTTGGTAGGTTAGGAAGTTGGAAAATGAGTAAGTTGAAATCTTTAAATGTTGCTAATGGGTAATGAGAGAGGAAGTTATCAAATGGTAATAATTTTACAATTCACAATTTCCAATTCCCCATTCCAATAAGGGATTTAATCATGCCAGATACTCAAACTAAATCTCAACCTTTTATCCTTTTTGAACTCGCTGGAACCACTTATGCCATTCCCACCTCTGCGGTTCAACAAATGGAAATGATCGAACACATTACTCCCGTTCCCAATACTCAGAAATTTGTTGAAGGCGTTGTCTTTTCTCGCGGTCAGGTTATCCCAGCAATTAATCTCCGAGTCAGATTCGGGTTTCCCAAAATTGATTACGATGTCCGATCGCGGTTAATTGTTGTTCACACTAACAATCGCACGGTGGGATTAATCGCCGATACAGCTCGTGAGTTTGTCTCGATTTCGAGTGATATAGTACAACCCCCACCTGAGGGAATTTCTGGATTAAGCGGTCGGTATTTGACCGGAATTGCGATGCTGGGTGAACGAATGGTGCTGATTCTTAACATTGAAGAATTGTTGAATTTTACAAATGATATATCAGCTGTATCAGCAGAGAAATGACTCTGTAAAATCTGGGTGTGATTGAATAATTTTAGTATTTAATAGCCAACATCAAGGCTAATTTAATTCTTGAGTAGGAAATTCTAATGGCTAAAAAGTTTCAAAATCCCAACGGACAAGCTGTTAATGCCAACAACAATATCGGTATAAAAAATCGCGATTCTTCCCTCGGTATGGAAATCGATCGCGTTCGCGATGAAACCGATCGAGTGGCTGAGGCAACGAATGGCATCTCGCGGACAATGGAGCAGATTGCTCAAGGAACCGAGTCACAATTGAGCTCGCTCGAAGAAACCGTCAGCGGCACCAACGAAATGGCGGCATCCCTCAGAGAAACGGCAACTCAAGCCGAATCGGTTGCGGGTTCTACCGAACAACTCGTCTCCAGTGCCAACGAAATGGCGGCATCCATCGAGCAAGTCACCGCAAGTACGCTAGATTTAGCCGCATCCGTCAACGAAATTGCCTCCTCCATTCAAGAAACCAGTGGTTCGATTCGTAGTGTCGCTGATACCGCTCAAGAAATGGCAACCTCGGCCACCGAAGTGACGACTTCGATGACGGAAATCGCTAGCTCGATCAAAAGCGTCAGCCGAGATACTGACAATCTTGCTGCCTCAGTCAATCAAACGGCTGCGGCGACAGAGGAAATGTCCCGTTCCATTCAAGGCGTCGCTGAAAACGCCAATGATTTGACCGGTGCTGCCGAAAAGAGTACTGCTGCCATCAATGAAATGGCGGCATCCATTGAGCAAGTTTCCGCAACCACAGAAAGCTTAACGGCAACAGTAGAAGGCGTATCCACCTCCATTGAAGAAATGGCGCGTTCCGTACAGGGAGTCGCCCAGAACGCCGCTCAAATTACCGAAGCCGTCACCAATGCGGCAACCAGTGCCACCCAACTCGATCGCTCAATCCGTTCTGTGGCAACCTTAACGAAACAAGCCGATGAAATTAGCTCTCGTGTGGCACGGGATGCCGAAGCAGGCGGGGCAACGGTGCAAAAATCCATTCAGGGCTTGACCCGCGTGCGAGATTCGATGGTGCAATCGGCGGATGTGATTCGGGATATGGGCAAGCGCACCAACGAAATTAGCAGCATCGTGGATACGATCAATTTAATTGCCGAACGCACCAACTTGCTCTCGTTGAACGCCTCGATTGAAGCCGCACGGGCTGGCGATGCCGGACGGGGCTTTGCGGTGGTAGCTGAGGAAATTCGGAACCTCGCGGAACGGGCAGCCCAAGCCACGAGCGACATTGCCACGATTATCAAATCTCTCCAAGAAGTAGCGCAAGACGCCGTCACCAAGTCGAATGAAGGGGTGCGTGTCGCGGAAGAAAGCAGTAGCCTTGCTGAAGATGGCGTCAACGGACTGAGAACCATTTTGAAGGGAGTGGAAGAAACCACACAACTGGTGCGGCAAATTTCCCGTGCGTCAGACGAACAAATGATTGCTGGCCAGACAGTAGTGACCGCCATCAACACCACCGTGACGCAAGCCAAGGAAGTCGGGCAAGCCACGAAGGAACAAGCCCAATCCGTCCAAAGCATCGTTCAGTCTACCGGACAAATGCGGAAAATGGCGCAGCAAGTCTCCCAAGCCATGAACGAACAAGGCCGTGCGGCGCGCGACATTCTCAAAGCTGCTCAGAATACCACTACCCTAGCCATGCAAGTCCGCAAAGCCACTGCCGAACAAGCCAACGGTGCCAGTCAAATCGTGCAAGCGGTGGAATTGATGCGGCGGGGGGCAGCCAATACCTCTCGCGCCCTGTCCGAGCAAAGCACGGGTAGCGACCAAATTTCTAAAGAATCTGAACGACTCGCCCGTTTAATCGCCAGCGTCAGTAAGGCGATGAACGAACAAGCGGCTGCTGCCACGCAAATTACTTCGGCAGTGGAGGGTATGCGGCGACAATCCGAGCAAACGGCAAAAGCGATGAGCGAACAAACCCGCGCTATCAAAGATATTACGACGGGCACGCAAAATGTTTCCAAACAAATTGGTTTGATTACTCGCGCTAATCGAGAACATTCTAAAGTCTCAGAGTCAATCCTTCAGTCTCTAACCAGTATTCGCCAAATCACTGAGCGTAATGTTCAAGACGTTAAACAAACTCAACAAGCTACCGTTGGCTTGCAGGAACAGACTCAAACGTTGAGTGAGATTATGAATCGGTTGAGACAGTGAGCAGTGAGCAGTGAACAGTGACCAATGTGATGATGGCCTCCTTCCTCTCACTCTCTACTGGCCAGGAGGCCACTGCTCACTGATGAGGAATTGGGAATTAGAAATTGAGGATAGGGAGGAATCATGAACAATGGGCCATCAATCATTATTTTTACTACTGACGCAAATCTAATCGTGCGTTCGTGGGATGAACGGCTGGCTAGTGTTACGGGGTTATCGGCAGATAAGGTACGGGGGCAATCTTTAACGAAGCTCGTTCCTGATTTAAAAGCTCGTGGAATCTTGACGTATTTCCAGCGCGTGTTAACCCAAGGCGCGATCGAGCAACTCGAATTTGCTTCTTATCCTTATCTCATTGCCTGCAAGCCCTTCCAGACTTCGCCGCATTTCGAGCAGATGCAACAACGGGTGACGATCGCACCGTTACGAGACAACGGGCGGATTGTCGGTACTGTTGTCACAATTGAGGATATCACGGCGCAGCTCGACTGGAACCGATCGCTCAACGAACAACTGGCTAGCCCCGATGAAGCAACGCGGCTGCGGGCGGCTCAAGCTTTGGCAACAGCTGAGGTATTGGAACCTGAACCAGAGGCGAACGCGGGGGCAGGGGCGAGCACGGGGGCATCGCCCCTACTGCGGGTGTTGGGAGATTCCAGTTGGCGAGTGCGACACGTAGCAGTGGAGGGTTTGGCTCACCGGGAAGAGTCATCGATTGCGACCTCTTTAGTCCGATCGCTCCGGGAAGAACACCGGAACCCCAGCGTGCTCAATAGCGTGTTGCAGGTATTGGCTCACACCCATGTCGATATTCTGCCAGCACTGATTGAGTGTTTGCACGATCCCGATGTTGATTTGCGGATTTATGCAGCACTGGCATTGGGCGAACATCAAGACCAGCGAGCGATCCCCGCTCTGCTAGATGCGCTGGAGGATACCGACACCAATGTGCGGTATCACGCGATCGATGCTTTGGGACACTTGCAAGCCTCCGAAGCGGTGGACGCTCTGTTAGGGATTGCCGAATCGCGGGACTTTTGCTTATCGTTTGCCGCTCTCGATACGCTCAAACGGATTGGTGTGCCGATTTTAGCCTCGCGATTAGTACCACTATTGGAGGACGATTTACTGTGTAGTGCGGCGGCTGAATGTTTAGGTCAACTGGGAGATGCCAGCGTGGTTGAGCCTCTCATCCGGTTGCTGAATCAGTCGGGTGCGCCGGTGGAGGTGATTGCGGGAGCGATCGCGAATTTGTCCGAACGCTATGAAACAACTTATGGTGAAGGTCGCTATATTGCCGATCTAGTACGTGCCGCGATCGCGCCTACGGGTACTCAAAATCTCCTGAATGCCCTGCCCAGAGCCAATGCCGACGAACTTCGCGCCCTCGTCCTGCTCTTGGGTCATTTGGAGGGAGCCGATGTAGAACGCGCCCTCACCGAACTCTTGAATCAAGCAACCGTGCGTCCCGTCGTGGTGGAAGCTTTGGTGCGGTACGGCAAGCGAGTGACCGATTTGCTCGTTCAACAGCTCGAAGCCGAGGACATCGCCATCCGTCAGGCCGCCGTTGTCGTGCTGGGACGAATTGGCGATACTCGGGCTGGGCTCGCTTTAACGCGCTTGTTGGCGACAGACCCGGACGTGACCATTGCTGCCGCCAGTGCGATCGCCCAAATTGGGGATACCAGGGCCTTTGACACACTCCTCGGTCTGATCGGTCATCCCGATGCTGCCGTGCGTCAAGCCGTCGTCGCAGCGCTTAATTCTCTCGGTCATCCCGACATGCCCGCGCGATTGGTTCCTCTGTTACAAGATACTAACCCGTTGGTGCGCGAGTCGGCAGTGAAAATTGCGGGCTATTTTGCCTTTGACGAATGTGTGCCCCTACTCGTGCAGCGGTGTCAAGATATCGACGAGAATGTGCGCCGTGCCGCGATTGAAGTGATTCCCTATCTCGAAGACGTATCGGTGCTAAGCTCCCTTGCCCAAGCCCTAGAAGACCCAATCCCTAAAGTCCGAACCTCTGCGGTCAAGGCGTTGGGACAAATCGACAGCACCAGCGCTTTTCCCTACCTGATCGATGCCCTGAACGACTCAGATGCTTGGGTGCGGTATTATGCCGCACGAGCGATCGGCTGGCACAGTTATCCTGAAGCCATGACAGAATTAGAGCAGGTGGTTCTGTCCGATTCTGCTTACCACGTCCGGGCGGCTGCGATTGAAGCACTCGGGCAAGTTGGTGGGGCGCACGCCGTCTACATCTTAGCCCCCCTAGTGGAAGCCGCTGACACCAACAGCGATTTAGTCCGAGCTGCCCTCACCGCCCTTGGGGAAATCGGACACCCTAACGCCTTACCGCCACTCCTCTCAACTCTGCGTTCCCCCGCTCCCGAACGACGGATTTGGGCCATCCGCGCTCTAGGAAAACGCGGTGGCATGGGTGTAGAGGAGGCCCTGCAAGCCTTAGCCACAACTGACACGGAGGAGGATGTCGTACAAGTGGCGATTGAGGCACTAGAGCGATTGGCGACACCAGAAGCGATCGCGAGTTTGCTAGAACTGACGGCGAACCCAACCCTGAATCCAATTTGTGTTGCCGCCCTCGCTAACCTCAAGGCAACGCACCTCGAAGCCATTGCCAGCGGATTGAACCATACCAATATCGGAGTACGGCGTGCCGTGGTAGAGGTGCTAACCCGGATGAAGCACCCCCGTGCTTCAGAATTTTTGCTGAATGCCTTGGACGATGGGGATGCATCAGTACGCTTGGCAACTGTCAACGCTCTGCAAAGCTTGGGCAATCGGGATGCAGAACGAAAATTAGCACAGTTAGCCCGTACCGATCCCGATTCCGCAGTACGTCATGCTGCCCATAGAGGAATGAGGAATAGAGACTAGGGAATGGATAGATCGGTTGAACGTTTTCACCGGCAATCTTTTCATGCCTAATTTCTAGTTGAGATCGCAACCATTTATGTTTTTCCGGAGATTTTTCCCTCGATGAGTGCTAGAAAATTGGAAGGAAAGCAATACAAGTATTTGTAATATCAAATCCGTTAGCATCGAACTATCATGTATTTTTTAACGCCAAGGAGCGCAAGGGGTTTCGCAGAAACCACAGAGGTCGTGTTGCAAAATGCTCAGGGAATTCTGATGCCAACAAAGCTATAACAAACATTATTCCCAATTTCCCATTTTCCATTCCTAAATACCACTGAGCTACCTATGGGCTTCCTTTCGCAAAACTTGAGTTTCTCCGACAGTGCCTTCACACTCTTGCACGACTTAATTCACGATCGCACGGGTGTTAAATACGATGATAGTCACCGCGAACTGTTAGCTGAGAAACTTGCCCCCCGCGCGATCGCTTGCGGCTTTGATTCATTTTTAGATTACTACTACTTTCTCAAATACGACGCCGCTGGGGAGGAAGAATGGAAGCACGTTATGGATGTCATCTCCGTGCCGGAAACGTTCTTCTGGCGAGAAATCGACCAAATCAAGGCTTTGGTAGAAGTATTGGTACCTGAATATTTTGCCGCACACCCGTTCTCGCCGCTACGGATTTGGAGCGCCGCCTGTGCCACTGGGGAGGAACCGCTGAGTATCGCGATGGCGCTGAATGAAGCCGGTTGGTTTCAACGGGCAGCGATTGAAATTTACGCCTCAGATGCCAGTCCCAATGCAATCGCAAAAGCTAAAGAGGGATTGTATCGAGAGCGATCGTTTCGCAATTTGCCCCTGTCATTGCAAAATAAATATTTTCGAGTGGAGCAAGGCGCTTGGCGAGTGCAGCCAGAACTTCACTCCCGAGTGAAATGGATAACAGCCAATTTGATGGTGGATGCTGATATCAAACCCTTAGCGGTTGCCCCGATTATCTTCTGCCGAAACGTGTTCATCTACTTTTCCGAAAAGTCTATTCGCAAAACAGTGCGTCTATTTTTTCAGACGATGCCGACGCCAGGATATTTATGTGTCGCGGCGGCAGAATCGTTATTGAAACTAACCACTGATTTTGAATTGCAAGAGATAGGAGGGGCGTTTATCTATGTCAAACGCTAGGTATTCCCCATTCCCAACCAACCAGGACAACTCTATGGAACAAATCGTGCGAGTGTTAGTAGTCGATGACTCTGCCTATGTCCGCAAAGTCGTGAAACAGATGCTATCCCGCAGTCCGTTTATTGAAGTAGTGGGGACTGCCCGCGATGGTATAGAAGCCTTGGAATTGGTCGAGCAACTTCACCCGGATGTGGTGACAACCGATTTAATTATGCCCAACATGGATGGGGTGGAATTCTTGCGGGAGCAAATGAAGCGAAACCCGGTACCGACCATCGTTGTCAGTATTGCCAACGAGGGGGGTGAGATGGCTTTAGAAGCCCTCGATGCAGGAGCGATCGATTTTGTGCAAAAGCCCACTGCCTTAGCCACGGAAAAAGTATTTGAGATTAGTAATGAATTAATCCAGAAAGTAAAAGCAGCGGCGAGTGTCTCCCTAAAGCGCCTGTCGCCTGTTCCCACTCAGAATAAGGTTTCAGCCCCTCTGATTCGTACTCCTCGCTCCGGTTTGACCGAAATCCTCGTGTTAGGCATTTCCACGGGCGGCCCCCAGGCGCTGACGTTTTTGATTCCTCAGTTACCGGCAAACCTCCCCGTGCCGGTTGCCGTCGTTTTGCATATGCCAGTTGGGTATACGGAAATGTTTGCCCATCGCCTCAATGAAATATCACCGCTCGAAGTCAGCGAAGCACGGGAGGGTGATGTGGTGAAAGCGGGGAAGGTATTTGTGGCCCCGGCGGGACGGCATTTAAGCTTTATTCGCAAAGCAGATGGTACGGTTGTCACTCATTTAGATGCTCGTCCCTTTGATACGTTGCATCGTCCGAGCGTGGATGTGATGTTTCAATCGGCGGCTGAGGTATTTCGCGATCGCGCCTTAGGTATAGTGATGACAGGGATGGGATCGGATGGCAAGCAAGGCGCAGCTTGGATTAAAGCTCAAGGCGGCTTGATTTTTACCGAAGCTGAAGCAACCTGCGTAGTTTACGGAATGCCGCGATCGGTAGATGAAGCAGGTTTGAGCGACAAAAGCGTACCGCTCGACCAAATCGCAACAGCAATACTGGAGGTGCTGTGATGGCTAAAATTTTGATTGTGGATGATTCTAGCCTATCTCGCCGCATGATGCGAGGGATACTTCAATCCGAAGGGCATGAGGTGATTGAATCCAGCGATGGGATGTCTGCGATCGAGCGTTATTTTATCGAGCATCCCGATCTCGTCGTACTCGATCTGGTGATGACGGGCATGACGGGAGAAGAAGTCTTAGAGCAATTACGCCAAATGGATGCATCGGCAAGAATCATTATCGCGACTGCCGATTTGCAAACATTGACACGTCAGAGGGTTGAGGACGCTGGGGCAGTTGGCTTTATCAACAAACCCTTTCTCGCAGCCAATGTCCTGAGTGCGGTCAACCTGGTATTACAAGGAGCAGCCTGATGTTACTCACGGAGGACCAGAAAGATGCGTTGACCGAGTTTATCAATATTGGCTTCGCTCGCACGGCAACATCCCTCTCCGAACTCACTGGCTACCGCGTGATGCTAGAAGTCCCCCAGGTGTCTATCCATCCGATTTCGGAATTAGCTCCCAAACTCGGTACGTTTGTCCAGGGTGAAATCGCCACAGTTCAGCAAATTTTCACCGGCCCCGTATCCGGCAATGCCCTCTTGCTCTTGAACTATGAGGGGGCGGTAACGCTCACGGATTTGTTGACGCCGCCGGGAAACCCCACCCATCGCCTAGATGCTTCGGCCGCTGAGGTGCTGACTGAAGTGGGGAATATTTTGTTAAATGCTTGTTTGGGAATGTTCGGCAATCTGCTCCAAATCCAAATCTCGTTTTCAGTGCCGCGCTTGCATCTCGAAGCCCTCGATGGGTTGCTCCATTCCCTGGTCATCGGTAAGGAAGAACTGCGCTATGCCATGGTAATTTACACCGCCTTTCACATCCGAGAAAGTGCGGTAGATGGCTATCTCGTCATGGTGTTGGGCGTTGCATCTCTCGACTGTTTGCTCCAAGCGATCGATCGATGGGCGAATGTTGGAGTTACGGCGTCCCCGCTCAAGCAGGACACGGCTGGGTAATAGAATTGTCTTGGCTCTGTAGAGTACCGGAAGAAGTTTTAATCCCTTATTAAGAAACATAGATTTTGGGGTGCCAACCCCATGAGCAACCAGGTACGATTTGATCGTGAATACTTTTTGGCTATTCACTTCACAAAATATTAATATACCTAGGAGGTTATTTCATAAATCATTCACAATTGGACTCGATTCAGTAGATAGTGAGTGATTCACACGGGACTGCATCCACGCTTGCTATTCCGGATGATAGTTAAGGCTTCAATGTTCGCTTTTCCGATCGAGATGAATTCTAAAGACTGATAAGAGAACTTAGAAAGAATAGCTCACATCCTCCCATTCTTCTCAGTCAGATAGTCTTCATCAGTCAGCCTTGCCAGTCGTAGAGATAACGATTAGACCGCAATCGCTGAGTCTCCAAAATTTTAATAGTACAGCTAAATAGAGTCAGAATTATTATCATAAATAAACACCTATGGTCATGAAGAATTTAAACAATTTCTTACAGACCAGCGATTCGGTACTACAAGGGCTAGAACGCCTTGCAGCACAAGGGATTTTGACAACCGATGCTCAATTGAATATTTCTAGCTGGAATCATTGGCTAGAAATTCATAGTGGCTTGAGTGCTCAACACGTCATTGGACGCCATTTATTCGCCGTTTATCCTGAGCTGATTGAGCGTCGATTAGATCGTTTTTATCAGCAGGCATTGAACGGCCAAGTTGTAGTGCTAGCACAACGCTTGCACGGTTATTTACTTCCGATGTCACCGAGTATTGGCACAAGCACTTCCTCTCAGATGCGACAGAGCGTGCGAATCGGACCGCTGATAGAAGGCTCCCGCTGCATCGGTACGATTACCGTGATTGATGATGTCACCGAGCGGGTAGAACGCGAGACTGAATTACAACACCAAATTGAGGTGCTACAGCAAACAGAGTCGGCATTACTCTCGACTCACGCACAGCTACAACATCTGCTTTCATCGAGTCCGGCCGTGCTATATACTCGCAAGTCTTCCGGTGATGGAGGAGTTACGTTTGTTAGCGACAATGTCAGTGCGAAACTCGGCTATCAACCGCAGGAATTTATCGACAATCCTAGATTCTGGGCCGAACACATCCATCCCGATGATGCCAAGCAACTCTTTGCGATCGCGCCTCATTTATTTGACCATAAGTACCATGTCCTGGAATATCGCTTTCGCCACAAAGACGGGACATACCGCTGGATACGCGACGAAATGAAGCTGGTGTACAACCGAGAGGGCAATCTCCAAGAAATTGTCGGGGCTTGGTATGACATCACTGAAAACAAACGAGCCCAAGAGCAAGTCAGAGAACAAGCTGCCCTGCTCGACATTACAACAGATGCAATTTTCGTCCAAGACTTCCAGCAGCAAATCCTATTTTGGAACAAAAGCGCAGAGCGTCTGTACGGTTGGACAACTAGTGATGCTCTGGGCAAGAATGCATTAAACCTTTTGTATCGCGACACCGAGCAACTCAAACCCATCCAGAACACGCTCGATGCGAAAGGCGTATGGCAGGGGGAGTTACGTCAAGTTACGAAAGACGGTAAGCCAATTATCGTCGAAAGCCGTTGGACCGTCGTGCGCGATAGTCAAGAGAAGCCCAAATCCATTCTCATCGTCAATACCGACATTACCCAGAAAAAACAACTGGAAGCACAGTTTCTCCGCGTTCAGCGCCTAGAGAGCATCGGCACACTCGCTAGCGGCATCGCCCATGACTTGAACAATATACTCGCTCCCATGCTCATTAGCGCTCAAGTTTTGGAGGCACGGCTACCCGATGAGTCCAGTAAAAAACTGCTGCGGATACTTGTCGCCAACGCTAAACGAGGAGCAAATTTAGTAAAGCAAGTCTTGTCCTTTGGGCGAGGGCTGGACGGTGAGTTTACGACGCTTCAAATCAAGCACCTCATTTCCGATATTCGGCAAATTGTTACGCAAACGTTCCCAAAGTCGATTGAAATTTCTACTGACATCTCTGCCAATTTGTGGACTGTCTCCGGAGATGCAACGCAGTTGCATCAGGTTTTGATGAACCTTTGTGTTAATGCTCGAGATGCCATGCCTCACGGGGGTACGTTGACCATCTCGGCTGACAATCTTTTAATTGATGAAAATCAAGCACAAAGCAATATTGATGCTCAAGTAGGTTCCTATATTGCGATTACTGTTTCCGATACAGGAACGGGCATTCCTCCTGACCTATTGGAGCGAATTTTTGAGCCATTTTTCACCACCAAAGAAATCGGGAAAGGGACGGGATTGGGTCTTTCTACCGTTCTAAGTATTATCAAAGGCCACAGTGGTTTTTTGAATGTGTATAGTGAAGTGGGAAAAGGCACAGAGTTTAAGATTTATTTACCTGCCGTCAAAGACGATGAGGTTCAGCGAGGGGAAGATATCAAACGTCCGAGTGGTCACGGAGAGTGGATTTTGATCGTGGATGATGAAGCGTTTATTCGAGAACTCTCGAAAGTAGCATTGGAAAAATACGGTTATCGAGTACTAATCGCTAGTAATGGGATTGAAGCAGTAAAGTTGTACGCACAGCATCAGAATAAAATTAGTGTCGTGCTACTCGATATGATGATGCCGTCGATGGATGGTCCAACCACCATTCATCATTTGCAAAGCATTAACCCGTCAGTTGAGATTATTGCGACGAGTGGACTGGCGTTGAATGTCATGCTAGCTGAAGCGGCTGAACTCGGCGTGACAAAATTTTTGCCCAAACCTTACAGTTGCGAAGAGTTATTAGATGCCATTAGTGGAGCGTTTAAGACAGTGAGCAGTGAGCAGTGAGCAGTGGCCACTGTTCACTGTTAATGTGGGATGAGATTTAATAATTGTTCGTACTCAAACTTGTTGGCAAAAGTCGCTAAAGCATCGGCAAGCGGTTCGTTGACTGAGCGAATTTGAGCGATCGCTTTTTGTATCAGCTCCACATCCAAGTCTAAAAGAGCGTTGTACAAGTTAGTGACTACATCTGAAGGGAGACTAGCTAGGGCAGTGGGAATCGAAAGTTCTGTCTGGGTTTCGATTTCGCTCGGTGTGGCGATTGGTTCCTCATAGACAAAGCGCACTCCAATATGGTTGTGGAAGGCATCAAAAATCTCTGCTTCTTTAAAGGGCTTGCGGATAAAATCATCACACCCTGCTGACAGGATAAGCGTTCGCTCCTCGTCTAAACTACTAGCTGTTAAGGCAATAATCGCGGTTGTCGGTTTGAACTGGGACTTCTCCCCATCTGCCCATCTTTCCCTCTCTTTTGCTCTAATCTGTTGGGTTGCTTCAAACCCACCCATCACGGGCATCCGCATATCCATCAAGATTAAGTGGGGTTCCCATGCTTCCCAACGTTCGATCGCTTCTAGTCCGTTCCTCGCTTCTGTGAGTTCAAACCCAAACGGAGCGAGTAGCTCAATGAGGACTTGGCGATTGTCCAGAGCGTCGTCCACAATCAGGATGCGATATCTGGGTTGGTTCGGTTCTAGAGCAATTACTCGACGGGTGGGGGGTTTGCTTTCGATAAAAGTGGCTTCCACCTCGCTAGCTTGAATGTCAAATGAAATCTTAGTTCCCTTGCCTACCTGGGAGCTAATAGAGATTTCCCCCCCCATCAGTTGCACGAATTTACGGCTGATTGTTAATCCTAAAC
>DATNPC010000636.1:0-6131 GCA_036703375.1 Allocoleopsis sp. | reverse complement strand
CCTAACAATCAAACTAGGACTCATTGTAATATGAAACATTCCGAATGGCTTCGCCTCAAAGCAAAAGGCGACGAGATTGTTGCGGCCTTAAGAACTCAGGGCTACCAGTGCAGGAAGCAAACTCGCCGTCTTTCGTGGCATCTTCGCCGAGGCACAATTTCCTACAATCTCACTTGGCTACCCGCCCCCGTGAGCGAGTGGAGCTTGCTGCCGAATGATGACACACCGGAGCGCGAACAGCTTTGGTCTGAGATTAACTCTATCCTCAAAACCGATAGAGGATGCGATCGTTTCACTCCGCCTTGCCACCAAATCGAACCTGTCACCGACAATCCATCCCCTGCTTCCCCGCAACGCGATCGCTTCTGGCTTCAAGACAATTATCCTTGGATTATCGTCCGGCTTTTACCCAATGCTCAGCACTATGTCGTTGGGCGATTCTACACTCGAAGTGAAGCAGAGAATCATCAGCGAGTTCTCCGTCGTTTCATGCCTGCTGCCGAGTTCGAGGTGACTTTTGAGGCTCCATCTGCGGTAGCAACAGATAGGCCCACCGAGATACTTGTCTGATGTAGGTTACAAAAACTCAAACCAAAAAGATGTAAGGGCGATTGACATGCGCCCTTTTTGCCTTTGGTGCAGACACATCAAGAATTGGTATAACTCGACAAGTGGAAGAACTAGAAAAATTAGTTGCAACTCAATGGATATTCTCCAAATCCTCCAAGAGGACTATCAACGATTTCCCGTAAATCAGACCTACAGCATTTATGCCAAAGATGTCTATTTTAAAGACCCTCTCAACGAGTTCCGTGGCATTGACCGTTACAAGCAGATGATTGGTTTTATCAAAACCTGGTTCGGCGATCCCAAAATGGATCTCCATGAGATAACGCGATCGGGAGATACGATTAAGACACGGTGGACGTTAAGCTGGACAACCCCAGTCCCGTGGCGTCCTCGAATTACCATCCCTGGCTGGAGCGAGTTAAAGGTTAATGCCGACGAACTCATTGTCTCTCATATCGATTACTGGGATTGCTCGCGCTGGGATGTGGTGAGACAGCATTTTTCCTGAAAAAAAAATTAAAGAGATAATAAATAATGTAAATAGTTCTTAGGAAAACGCGATCGCGGCGTTTAGTGAATCATCCATGCGCGTAATTCTCATGACCGGCAAGGGTGGAGTGGGGAAGACTTCAGTAGCGGCGGCCACAGGTCTTCGCTGTGCCGAACTCGGTTATCGGACGCTCGTCCTGAGTACCGACCCCGCTCACTCGTTAGCCGATAGCTTCGATCTCGAACTCAGTCACGAACCTCGATTAGTTCGCCCAAATTTATGGGGTGCTGAACTCGATGCTCTAATGGAATTGGAAGGAAACTGGGGTGCTGTTAAGCGGTATATCACCCAGGTTCTGCAAGCACGGGGGTTAGACGGCGTTCAGGCCGAAGAACTCGCGATTCTTCCTGGCATGGATGAAATTTTCGGTCTCGTCCGAATGAAGCGTCACTACGACGAAGCCGAGTACGATGTCTTGATTATCGACTCTGCCCCAACGGGTACGGCATTACGACTACTGAGTCTGCCCGAAGTCAGTGGTTGGTATATGCGGCGCTTCTACAAGCCACTGCAAAAAATGTCAGTTGCTCTAAGGCCGCTCGTTGAACCGTTATTCAAGCCGATTGCGGGTTTTTCCCTGCCTGATAAGGAAGTCATGGACGCCCCTTACGAGTTCTACGAGCAGATTGAGGCGCTGGAGAAGGTACTTACTGACAACACTCAAACATCCGTGCGTCTAGTCACCAATCCCGAAAAGATGGTGATTAAAGAGTCTCTACGCGCCCATGCCTACTTGAGCTTATATAACGTTGCCACCGATTTAGTCGTCGCCAATCGGATTATTCCCGACGAAGTCACCGACCCCTTCTTTCGACGTTGGAAGGAAAATCAACAGCAGTATCGCCAGGAAATTCATGACAATTTCCGACCCTTGCCCGTGAAAGAAGTTCCTTTGTACTCGGAAGAGATGTGCGGGTTAGCGGCTCTAGAGCGGTTGAAAGAAACACTCTATGGCTCGGAAGACCCGGCTCAGGTCTACTATAAGGAAAATACGATTCGGGTGGTACAGAATAAGAATCAGTACAGCCTGGAATTGTACTTACCTGGAGTCCCCAAGGACAAAATCCAGTTGAGCAAAACAGGTGATGAACTGAATGTGCGGATTGGCAACCACCGACGAAACTTGGTCTTGCCGCAAGCATTAGCCGCACTGCAACCCGCCGGAGCCAAGATGGAGGAAGATTATCTTAAGATTCAGTTTGCCTAGTACCTAAACGAGATTTTACAAGCGGGGTACTCGAACCCTTGAGTTCGCGTCCACGCTAGAGTTAAACCGCCCTAATCAAAACCCTAGTGACAGAATCTGTACTGTAAAAATCTCGTTGCCGTACTAGGCAACAGGCCTCGTTCAAAGAGTTAAGGATTGCAAATTGATTGCATCTGCCAGAGGGCTTAAAGTTCAATTGAGGTCAAATTGAGGAGTAATCCGGAACTTTTGGCTCAGGTGTGTTCTACTGGCAGAGGTAAAATGAGCGATCGCGAAAAATCAAAAGAAGAGCTACTGGCAGAATTGGCATTATTGCGCCGACAAGTTGCGGCGCTTAAAGCCACAAAAAGCGCTTTCGATGCTCAAAATGAGCTATTCAGAAGCTTAATCACCATGTTGCAAACATCGACGGGCAAGTTGATGCTCAGAGCGATGTTGCAACAGATTTTAGATACGTCTCGTCGGCTAACTCGGGCTGAAGAAGGTAGCGTATTTTTACTCGATGCCAATGGCGTTGTGATTGAAAGCATTTTGGCTCGCGGTGCAACAATTCGCGGACAAAAGCAGCGACTCATTGGCGAAGTGTTAGACAAAGGCCTCGCCGGTTGGGTCATCCGCCACCAGCAAGTTGGACTGATCGTTGATACGATGCAAGATGAACGCTGGTTAACATTACCCTATCAACCCTACACGGTTCGTTCGGCACTATGCGTACCGATTCTTAAAGGTAGGGTATTGCTGGGGGTTCTCACCCTCATGCATTCGCAACCCCGATACTTTAGCCAAACCTCTGCTCATCTGATGCAGATGATGGCTGACCAAATGGCTCTGATTCTCGATAATGCTCGACTTTATACCGAACAGCAGCAATCAGGACTCAACCGCACCTCGCAGGCAGAGCGAGGGTTACAGCTAGTCAACGGGCAACCTCAAGATGGTTCAGACTTCTCTCTGATTGGTCTTTACATCATTTTTGGGGAAGGGAATTTTCTCTACGCTAACCCTAGGTTGGCGGAGATTTTTGGTTACACCTTTGGTGAACTCGTCTCTTTAGACTCAGTTCTTGATTTGGTGTCAGCAGACAACCGCGATTTCGTTGCCAACCAACTCCATGAGTGCTTTCAAGGCCACAGCAAAAATCTCTTCTGTAGGTTTCCAGGACAGCGCAAAGACGGTAGCCGGATTGATGTAGAAGTTTCTGGCACAAGAACAACGCTTTACGGCAAGGTTGTAATTGTTGGAGCGCTGAGATTGACTTAAGTTAGCTTAATCAAAAAGTCTAGATTTCATTCGGTGAAGCAACTCTCAACAATATCCTTACATTATTTAAATTGTTGAGCCATAGAGCCATTGACCCTTTACACTAATACTTGGTAGGAGCAAGTTGATGTCAGTGAATCGCTGAAGATTAGGAATCTCAGCAATCATCTACTAGCGGTTAATTTCTCAATTACCTTAGAATTTCAGGCAACTAAGTCTCTTTCGTACTTCAGAGTATTACTACCCAATCATTTTTATAGAGGAGTATTTATGTCCACTGATTCTACTTCCATAAAACCAGCAACTTTAATCACTATTATTAGTGAGTTTGTGCTTAAAGATCGAATTGTAAAACTGCTCAAAAGCAAGGAAGTAACGGGGTATACGATTAGCGAAGTAAGGGGCGAAGGCGGTCACGGCAGGCGCATGGGAGATATAGCTGGCTACAATACAAATGTTGAGATTAAGACAGTTGTACCAACAGAGCTTTCTGACGACATTTTCCAGGCTTTAGGAGAGATACGGAACGGTCATGCTTTAGTAGCTTTCAGACATAATGTAGAAGTTTTAAGCGATTAATTGGCTCTTGCCTTTAACTACGAACTACGGCTCTTCAGTACTTGTGATGCCACAAGTTCCGATGAAACATCTCTAAGCCTTAGTGACAAAAGAGTTTCATGAATTAATATTTTTTTAGGCTTTTAACCCTGCCCAGTAAGGCTTTTTACCTAATTTGGCATACTCAGTACTGAAGAACCCTAACTACCAATGCTCTATTTGTCGGGTACCGTCCACCAAGCTAAAGCATAAGGTTGAGACGCCTCGTTCACTTGTTTACGATATTGAACGCGGATTTTATAGCGACCAGTAGCAGGAATAGGGCAGAAAATGTGTTCGACACTATCGACTTCACTGATGGAAGAACAAACACTTTGAGCCGTATCATTGCTGTCAGCTGGCATGAGGTAGAGGTCAAGGTTATTTAAACCGCGATCGCGAAAGCTTTCTCCAATGTCAAAAGCATTGTTTTTATTTTTATCCTCCAGCTCAACTCGGCGATCCCAAGCTAATGTCAGAGCAACAAAACTTTTTCCTTTCAGGGGCTTTTCCAACACATAGTCTTGTGAAGAAGACGCTGTTACAGTGCGATAATCCCAACCTACTGCCGGTACCGACCGATCTGGACTCCACTGACCGGGGCTAAATTGCTGATACGCTCGAAAGACATTGAGTTGTCCCGTCCCCATCTGGAAATCTAGGGGAATCTTTGGGTTTTTGTAAGCATCAGAATCTAACCAGGTGCGGTTATCTTTGGTCAATAGGGTACGGGTCATTCCTAAGAACAGACCATCACCATTGTCTTTAATTTTGTCAGCTGAGTTCAGCAACACGGTTTTCATCACTTCGTGGTGACGGGATGCTATCGTCCAATGAGGCTGTTTGGACTTAAGTTGACGGTCTCCGAATTCCTGAAGCAGTGCTACAGATGCTGTAATGTGAGGGGTGGCAAAACTCGTGCCACTGACTTCCTGTACTTTCCCTTCTAAGCTGTACACGGAGATTTTGCTTCCAGGCGCTACAAGATTAATCGAGCGACGCGCCCCCGCATTGATTTCGCGATCGATCAGACGCCTGCCAATCCCGACGGGCGCAGCGCTTAGGTTGGGGAAGTCCACCTTGGTAAAGATGCCTTGTCGCCGGGTCGTATAGGCTGTATTGATGCCATTGTAGTTATCAGTGGGAATTGGTATACCACCATCTCCTTGGTTCCCAGCGATCGCATACAGAACATCGTGAACTCGCGCTGACCAATCAATACACTGTGTTAAGAGGGCATTGCCGTCGAGGAGCGCATCGGGTCTCGGGTCTCGCTGGAGAGGTTCGCCAAAACTAAAGTTAATCGCTCGGACATCTCCTCCATTTTGCTGAGCGACGTACTGAGCTGATAAACACTCTTCGGGTTGTCCGCTCTTGGTCGGTGAGCCAACCGCTGAAGAATAAAGTCTGGCTCCAGGTGCCACTCCTGGTAGAGCTTTATCCTTACTCACCATAACGCTTGCAACCATTGCGGCATGGGCATCAACATCAGTGTTGGCTTTTGCCGGTCCGTCGCGATAGAACACCCGCTCCAGAGCTGTCGCCGGATTCCAGGACACCGCTTTATCTAGACCAAATATTCCAGGTCTGCCAATTTCCACTTGACCAATCGCAATCTTACGACCGATCAAGTTGTAGGGGGGATTATGTAGCTTTTGAGCCTCAATTCCTGCTTCTCCTATAGAAGAAAGATTTGATGCTAGCGCTGGGGCAATTAGATAAGAGGCACTCAAGCCCCCAATTATCCATCCCAGTCTCTTCACAATCTGCCGGTGAGCCAAGGACGTTTCTCCTCATCAGTCGTTGTAGTGATTATGGGCAGGTTCGATGAAATTTCTACTCTTACCCACCTGAGCGATTGCGGTAGGGTACTTTGGGAGAGGCTAATGCCGAACTACGTCTCGCTACGATAAGAGAGTAATTATTACTAAACATTTTGTTAAGATA
>DATNPC010000635.1:0-10406 GCA_036703375.1 Allocoleopsis sp. | reverse complement strand
GTCATTGACGCTTATCTAAACTCTCCTTATGCCGGATCTTTACGTTTCTTGGTCAGAATATCATCGAAAAATCGAACAACTGGCTGCCAAAATCTACGCCGCCAACTGGGATTTCAACCAGATTGTCTGTATTGCGAAAGGGGGACTTCGGGTTGGCGACATTTTATGCCGCCTGTACCGCAAGCCGTTAGCCATTCTGGTTGCCTCTTCCTATGGGGGACCAGAAAACCGAGTTCGAGGCTCAATTCGGTTTTCTCGCCACTTAGCGATGACAACCGATCAATTAGGCAGTCGCGTGCTATTGGTGGATGATTTGGTGGATTCTGGAATTAGCCTGCGGGAGTCAATTCACTGGCTAGAGCGTCATCACGATGATGAAATTGAAGAGATTCGGACTGCTGTCCTGTGGTACAAAGATTGCTCCGCGATCGCGCCCGATTATTACGTAGACTATTTACGAGACAATCCATGGATTCATCAACCGTTTGAACCCTATGAGCTAACAACTCCGGCTGAGTTAGCCGCCAATTATCTAGTTCGCGAAGTGTAGACCCAGGTACTGGTCACTGGTCACTGGTCACTGGTCACTGGTCACTGGTCACTGGTCACTGCTCACTGGTCACTGCTCACTGATAACTGTCAAATGCGGCGTGCGGTAGCAATGCAAGCACTGAGATCGGCATTGGTTTTGATCGCTTGGGCATTAATATGAGTTGGACTGGCTCGATAACCCTGCTCTTGCAACGCTTGAATCAAGCGATCGCGTTTGGGTATATCCATTTTTCCTCGCCGTCCAATTTCAGAGAGAGTGTAGAAGTAGGGAGGTAAGTCAGCTTCCGTTGCCATGACTCGGAGCAACTGTACCCGCTTCGACCAATCCCACTCCTGTGCTAATGACTCCAGATGCTTTAACTGGTGATTGTCGTGCAATGCGCCTAACCACATCGGACCGCTCATCGTCAGAGGCGAATCATCATGAGGGCAAACAACCCGCCCCAGCTTACGCCAAGAAACCGTTTGATAATCGCCGCAGCAGTGGCAGTAGCCGATAAAACCATAGTTTTGAGCTGTTAAGCGTGCGTTCTGCACGAGGCGCAGCATTACCCGGTAGGTCTGACCGACAAATAAAGAAAAAACCGGCTCAATGCCCAGTCCTTTTGCGGCGGCTTGTTGTTGTACGCTGCCGATTAAGAGGCGGAGTCCTTGTTCGTGAGCGGCAGGATGATTCCGTGCGTAAGCGCCATACACGCTTAAGCTATTGTCGGGTAAGTGACCGGTTGCCGTGCGCCCATCAGTGCTGGTGAGATAGAGCAGACCACCAATTTTCGTTGCCCACAGGCTAGTACTGAGGTAAGGTGCTGCTGAACCGAAGCAATCGACATCAACCAAGTCGTAGTAGTCTTGGCGATTGTAGCAGTCAAAAAATACCCGATTGGCATCGAGTTGAGTCACTTGACCGCACCCTGCGGCAAGCACTGCCTTTAAATTGTGCTGGACAATTGAATTGACGTCTGGATTTCCCTCATTAGCCCAAACCCAATCGGCTTGACTTTCCTGCCAGTAGCGCAGGGGACGGACGCCACAACCGGTCATGGCATCTAAGACTCGCAAACGACCTGTCTGTGACTGGTAAACCGCCGCTGCGAGAACGCCTAAATCCCTGACGACTTGGCTGGCAGGACGATAAAAGGCATTACCGACTAAAAAGGTCGCTTTGCCTTCAGTGCGTTGGCTGAAATCTGAATTCATCGACGAGACAATCGCAGCAATATTCAAAAATTAGAGATCGGCGTCTTGATACAACTCCTCCAGTTCTTGCTGTTGAGTGCGACGAGAACGACGACGATATTTCTTACTTTCTAATCTGGGTTCGTACTGAGTTTGCCCTTTTCCTTTGGTTTTCGCCTTCAAGGTTGATTCGGGATCGGCTTGTTGGTTGAGCTGCATTTGGTATGCGATCGCTTCTGCCAACAAGTCTAGGTAATACTCATATCGCTCCCAGTCGCCCCGCACGACACAGTTAGGCTCATCTCGATGCAGGCAATCGCTAAACTGACAACTCCCCGTCTCTAGCCGACGCCTTGCTTCTGGAAAATACTGAGTTAACTCTTCTGGAGTACAGTCGAGATCGGGTTGGTTGAAGCCAGGGGTATCTGCTAGCAGTCCACCTGCCGGTAGCTCGAACAGTTCGACATGACGGGTCGTGTGACGCCCTCGGCTGAGTTTACCGGATACTTCTCCCACCCGCACGTTAACATCGGGAATTAGCTGATTGAGCAGACTGGACTTGCCAACGCCAGAAGGACCAGCCAGGATGGTAATTGTGCCTTTGAGCTGGGTACTAAGTTCCTCTAGACCCTCAAGAGTTTGAACGCTAATAAATATTGGTTCATAGCCCCAGTCTTTGAGATGACTTCTCCACTCCTCTAACTCCTCATCTGAGACTAAATCGCTCTTATTCAAACACAAGCGGATGTCCAGTTCTGTAGACTCTGCCTTGACTAGAAAGCGAGTTAGCTGGTAGGGGTCTAAGGGAGGATCGGCTAGGGCAAAGACGAGAAGAATCTGCTCGGCATTGGCGACGGGAGGGCGATCGAGCTGAGTTTTCCGAGGTAGAACGTCTGCGATCGCGCCTCTTCCTCCTTCCCAGTCCGGTTCTTCGACCACAACGCGATCGCCCACCATCACGCGCTGACCAATTTTTTTCAGGCGGGTCCGGCGGGTACAAAGTAACTTGGGAGTTAGGAGCTGGGAGTTGGGATGATGGGACTGTTTGCGATCGCTAAAATTTTCTGATCCATTGCTAGCCGATCCCCCAGCACAATCGAGCTGCACCTGGTAAAAATTCGCCTGTACAGCCAACACTGTCCCCAGTAATGGTGTAGATTCCGGGGACAGCTCGCTGTTTGAGGGTAAAACACTCATGCAGACACTAGCGGACGCCGTACCTTTAGGGCAAAGTAGTCGCTACGATCTTCGACTGCCTCAATGGGGTAGCCAGCCATCGTCAAACTATCCGGTACCTGCTCGATGGGTTCTCCGGGATCGAGCCAGACTTCCAGTAGCGTTCCTGGATTCATTTGCTCCAACCGGAGTTTGGTGCGGACAAAGTTCAGCGGACAAGGCGTCCCGCGTAAATCTAACTGAGCATCTGGCGCTGGGTTAGGTGTAGATGCGGCTGGGTTACTCATCCGCGAAACAAACCTCCTAAGAATCCTTCTAGTCCACCTTTCCCGGTGCGATCGCCTTTGATTTTCGCCAGTTTCTCCAGCAGTTCCCGTTCCTCAGCTGTAATGCGAGTGGGTATGTCAATCAAAACCGTAATCAAATGTTCGCCTCGACTGACTGGATTGCCTAGTTTGGGTACGCCGTGATTTTCTAGCGTCAGAACCGTATTAGGCTGAGTTCCCGGAGGAATTGTTAACTCCACGGGGCCATCTACTGTATTGACTTCCAACCGACAACCCAAAATAGCTTGTAAATAACTAATCTTCAGGTCGGACAGGATATTAATGCCATCCCGATGAAACTCTGCGTCTTCCTCTACGAATAAGTAGACGTATAAATCTCCTGGAGGTCCCCCGCGCAACCCGGCATCTCCTTCCTTAGAAACGCGCAAGCGAGTTCCGTTATCGACTCCCGGTGGAATCGTAATTTCGAGCTTTTTCGTTTCTTGTTTACGCCCCGCACCACCACAGGCTTCACATTTATCTTCAATCACCTGACCCTCACCATTACAGGCAGGACAGACCGAGACTTGAGTGAAACTGCCAAAGGGAGTTCGGGTAGCACGACGCACTTGACCCGTACCGCTACAAGTCGGGCAGGTTCGAGGTCGAGTTCCGGCTTTGGCACCTGTGCTGTTACAGACGTTACATTGCTCTAGGTGAGGAATCCGAATTTCCTTCTTACCGCCAAAGACGGCTTCCCGGAATTCCAGCCTTAAGTCGAGCCGCAGGTCATCGCCGCGCACCGGACCGCTACGTCGGCGAGTTCCTTGTTGACCCATACCACCGGCAAAGCCGCTGAAGAAGCTTTCAAAAATATCAGCGAAGCCCATGTCGCCAAAGTCTGGGTAGCCAGCGCCTGCACCCGATACCCCAGCTTCTCCAAATCGGTCATAGCGGGCTCTGGTTTCTGGTTCTGAAAGAACTTCATAAGCCCGATTAATTTCCTTAAAGCGCTCTTCAGCCCCTGGTTCCTTGTTAACATCTGGATGATATTTTCGGGCTAGGCGACGGTAAGCGCGCTTGATTTCCTCTTTGTCGGCGTCACGAGAGACGCCTAGCATTTCATAATAGTCAGCCATACAGCGCTGATCTTCTTTTATTTACTTACTGAGTGGGAGCAGGTTTGGTTTCAATGCGGCGATTTGATTAGAGGCACCAATGGCGCTCAAGCATCACCCATACATCTATACCATTGTCTAGCAGAAAAACAAGCTGAGCGCTACTTCAGTTGATAAGAAGAGTCTTAGTCAACAGCCTCATAGTCAGCCGTTACCGTCTCATCGTCGAAATTAAAATCAAATTCATCTTCATCTTGGGGAGGGGATTCGGATCGATCGCTGAATTCCGGAGTTGAAGGTACCTCCTGCTCTCTCGTAAAATCATCGGGTTCGATGCTGGGCGAGGCTTGTTGATAGACGGCCGCACCAATCGCAAACAGCGTTTGTTGGAAGTCGTCGAGTCTCTGCTTCACCTCGTCAACACTGATGGATGGATCGGTAAGTGCGGCTTGTAACTGTTGTTTTTTCTCATCTCCTTGGGCCTTAAGGTCGTCGCTAACCAAGTTAGCATTGTCCTTTAAGGTCGTCTCATAGCTGTAGAACAGGCTGTCGGCTTGGTTTTTAATTTCAACCAATTGAATGCGGCGTCGGTCTTCTTCCGCATATTTCTCGGCTTCTACACGCATCCGTTCCACTTCGCTAGCACTCAGTCCTCCTGTGTTGGTGATTCGGATGCTCTGCTCTCGACCTGTTCCTTTGTCAGCAGCGGCGACTTTCAAAATCCCGTTTACATCAATTTCAAACGACACTTCGATTTGTGGCACACCACGAGGTGCTGGAGGAATACCAGTCAGCAGGAACTTGCCGAGGCTCTTGTTATCCTTAGCCATCGCTCGTTCGCCCTGCAACACATGAATTTCTACAGAGGTTTGTCCATCTGTAGCAGTGGAGAACACCTGGGACTTACTTGTTGGGATGGTTGTGTTGCGCTCGATGATTTTTGTGAATACTTCGCCCAAGGTTTCAATGCCCAACGATAGAGGAGTGACATCAAGTAGCAACAAGTCTTCGACTTCGCCACCCAAGACGCCCCCTTGAATCGCTGCGCCCAAGGCTACCGCCTCATCCGGATTGACCGAGCGATCGGGAGTTTTTCCATTAAAAAACTTTTTAATCGCTTCCTGTACAGCTGGAATACGGGTCGAACCTCCGACCAGAAGAATCCGGTCAATCTCCTCCGGTTTGAGGTCGGCATCTTTGAGCGCCTGAGTAACAGGCTCTATGGTACCTTGAATCAGTTCGCCGGCCAGTTCTTCAAACTTGGCTCGCGTCAGTTCCATTTCCAAGTGCTTCGGACCTGTTTCATCTGCCGTAATAAACGGCAGGTTAATCGAAGTCGTCACCATACTAGACAGTTCAACTTTGGCTTTTTCAGCAGCTTCTCGCAAGCGCTGAAGCGCCATTTTATCGGTGCCTAAGTCAATTCCCTCTGCGGCCTTAAAGTTTTCGCTCATCCAGCGCACAATCACATTATCGAAGTCATCGCCTCCTAAGTGGTTGTTGCCGGACGTTGCTTTAACTTCAAAAACGCCATCGCCCAATTGCAAGATGGACACGTCAAAGGTGCCGCCACCCAAATCAAATACCAAGATTTTTTGCTCTTGGGATTGCTTATCTAGACCGTAGGCAAGGGAGGCTGCTGTCGGCTCGTTGATAATTCTCAGGACTTCTAAACCGGCAATCGTCCCAGCATCTTTTGTTGCCTGTCTTTGAGCATCTGTAAAGTAAGCCGGTACCGTGATGACTGCCTGTTCGACTGGTTCTCCCAGAAAGTTCTCGGCATCAGTCTTTAACTTTTGCAGGATCATCGCTGAGATTTCCTGCGGGGTGTATTGGTGTCCTCGAATTTGGACATCAACGGTATCATCGCGACCTTTGACACAGGTATAGGGGACGCGCGATCGCTCTATGGACGTGTCATCCCATCGACGTCCGATAAAACGTTTGATGCTGTATACGGTATTCTCGGCGTTGGTCACTGCCTGTCGCTTGGCCAGTTGACCGACTAAGCGCTCGCCTGCCTTGCCAAATCCCACTATGCTCGGAGTGGTTCTTCCACCCTCCGAGTTGGAAATGACGATGGGCTGACCCCCTTCTAAGACAGCGACGCAACTATTGGTCGTGCCTAGGTCGATGCCAATGACTTTTCCCATAGTGCTTCGGCGTAAAGATTATGTAATGTTTTTTGCTGTTTAGTTGAACTGATAATCAGAACTGACGCTACTTTGGCTCAGCATTCCCTCGTACTAACTCGTACTTAAATCGATAGAAACCGGCACCAAAGGACATTTAATGCAGCCTGCCACCTAAGTTTTGTTGGTACCTTTATTTTGAGGTTACCACGGCCTCCTCAAGAGCAGCAACTTTCACTTGGTGGGGCAAGGCGCACTCACTGGGCAGATGGAGTGGATTCCTCGGTGGAGTTCTCGCTCGGATGTTCAGGTGCTGATGCCACTTTGACCATGGCATGACGCAGAACGCGATCGTTGAGCATATAGCCCCGCATCAGCTGTTCGATTACGGTGCCTTCTGGGTATTCCGCTGTCGGTTCCCGCATCACCGCTTCATGAAGATTCGGGTCAAACTCTTGTCCTTCCGGACGCATGGGAGAAACCCCTATCCGCTTTAGACAGTCTACCAGTTGCTTGTAAACTCCCTGATAGCTTTTGTGAATCGCCATTTCCCCATCATTTTGAGGTTTAATTTGCGATCGCGCCCGCTCAAAGTTATCGACAACTGGCAGCAATTCGGTTAGAGTTATCCGCTTAGCCTGTTGTTCCAAGTCTTCTTTCTCTTTTTGCGTCCGCTTGCGGAAATTATCAAAATCTGCCGCAATCCGCATTGATTGAGTTTTTAAGCCGTCGCATTGCTGATTGAGGTCTTCTAATTGAGCTTTTAGCGCCTCATTTTCCTGCTTTAAGGCTTCTAATGTTGCTCCATCTAGGGGTGGTGTTCCACTCTCTTGGGCTTGAGTCGCCGCAATCTCTTCACGTTCCTCTTCAACTCCCACATCGCCCACGGATGTGTCCGGTGTTTGTTCTTCGATGTTGGTTGACGACTCGAAATCCTGTTCTATACTCAAATCCATCTCCTGCGCTGCTGCTTCTCCTTCGAGATTGTTTGAACTAACTGCGCTCGGTTCATCCGTTGGTTGCGAAGTATTGTCTGGCTGTTTTTCTTCGTCTATCATGCTCTACTCATCCAGTTACAACAGTGACGGCTAGTCGCTGTGCTCTTATTGGTTATTTATTTTTACCCACTAGCAACTCAGTTCCTTTGTTTCTAGGGAACTTAGCCATGTAAGGACGTGGTACTAGTTGGAGACGGTCATTACGCTTCGCTAAAGCTAATTGACCCCAGACAGACTGTCAACAACTTACCCAAGCTAGTCAGTAGGACACCGATCCCAGCTACGTCTGGTCGTGTTGTTACCTTTGACTTGACACGGTAAAACCGTTCCGCCCCTTCCACTTATAACCCAATTTAACACTCTCTAAGTGGCATTAACCGTCTGGGCGAAGTAGCATTAACCGTCTGGGCTTGTCCTTAAGGCTAGCTCACATCAGCAGCAAACAGTTCGTCAGGAGTTCACTTGTTCGGTCTTCTAGAGCCGAGCCGGATTGACGAGCCCCGAACGTGGCAAACGCCAGCCAAAATGTCTTACGAGAGCGGTGCAAACGCCAGTTAGTAGCAGTTATCATCAATAGCATATTCTACATAATGCATAAAGCTGCTTTGGTTCTCCAGTGGAATTCTATTCAGTTCAAGCTATCTGAGAACTGGCGTTCGCTCTTTGTTAGGTCAGGATATTTGTGGTAATCAAAGTGCGTTGGCCTGCCGTTTAGCTCCAGGGAAACAATTTTCCCCGATAGGGGCTATGACTATCTCAAAAGAAGACGCGGTTCTCAGGCTCTGCTCCAAGCCTCTTATCTAGAGGTGTCAGCTGACATCAGTTGTAGCCCTGACGCAAGAAGAAAGAAACGCTCTTTTTCGCCACAGCTTTGGGAATACTTTGTAATGTTAAGGAGATATTCTCACCCGCTATGACTCAATCCTCAAGACCATCACGCGCTATCGCTCTCCGCAGCGATTTTTCGCCCTTCGGCAATAAGCTGATTCAGGCGGGTTATGTCGATCACGAACAGATGCAGCAGGCGTTGGTGGAAACCCGCAAGTCAGGAAGACCCTTGACAGAGATTCTTGAATCGATCACGGGGCGTCAGCTGTCACCCGACCTGCTGCGACAGTATAAGAAACAGCAACTATTTGAACTAAAAGTTCTTTACGGGGTTGAATCCCTCGATCCGGAACTTAGTGAGATTAACAGCAATATTGTTAGCCACCTCATTGAGACACTCATTCCTATTGATATCTGTAGTCGCTATCGCTTAGTGCCAGTCACCAAGAAGGAGACCCAACCTCCTGCCGTTTTGGTAGCGATGGTTGACCCTGATAATCTAGATGCCCAAGACGATTTGACGCGGATTCTGCGACCTCAGGGCATCGTGCTACAGCGGATGGTGATCACTCAAGAAGACTATCAGCAGATCATTTCCAAGTATCGCGATGAAAAACTGGAACGCGATCGCCAAGAAGAATTCCAGAGAGCGGTAGACGTTAAACAAGACTTAGAGAATATCGATAGTCTCGATACCTTATCAGAGGCGGCAGATGAAGTCGAAGAGGTCGATTTAAAGGGGGCAGAAGATGCACCCGTCATTAACCTCGTCAACAGAATTCTGGCTAAAGCTCTACAAGAGGGAGCGTCCGACATTCACGTAGAACCGCAAGAAAACGATTTACGCATCCGCTTCCGCCGAGACGGGGTGCTACACCAAGCGTTCCCCGAACCGTTACCGAAGAAAATTACGCCAGCGGTTTCGGCACGCTTCAAAATCATGGCTGAGCTGGACATTGCGGAACGACGACTGCCCCAAGATGGCAAAATTCGGCGGATGTTCCAGGGACGCAAAGTTGACTTTCGTGTCAGTACGTTGCCAAGCCGTTACGGCGAGAAAATTGTTCTGCGAATCCTAGACAGCGAGTCTACTCAACTCGGTCTGGATAAGTTGATTACAGACCTGGACACCCTGCAAATGGTCAGGGAAATGGCAAGCCGTCCCTTTGGTCTAATCTTAGTGACAGGGCCCACCGGATCGGGTAAATCAACCACTCTCTACTCGATGCTGGCAGAACGGAACGATCCGGGAGTGAATATCAGTACGGCAGAAGACCCAATCGAGTATACCCTACCGGGCATTACTCAGGTACAGGTGCTGCGGGAAAAGGGCATGGATTTTGCCTCAATTTTGCGCTCCTTCCTGCGGCAAGACCCAGACGTGATTCTGGTGGGTGAGACGCGGGACAAGGAAACGGCTAAAACCGCGATTGAGGCAGCGTTGACAGGTCACTTGGTGTTGACGACACTCCATACCAACGATGCCGCCGGTGCGATCGCGCGTCTTGATGAAATGGGTGTTGAACCGTTCATGGTTTCTGGTGCCCTATTAGGAGTTCTCGCTCAGCGCTTGATGCGGCGCGTGTGTCCCGAATGCCGTATTCCTTACATGCCAACGTCTGCGGAACTCGCTCGCTTTGGCCTATCGACATCGAGAGAAGGCGACATCACGATATATCAAGCCAATACGCTACGACCGGAGGAACTGCACGAGGCTCGCTCGAAAGGGACGCTGTGCAAAACCTGTAACGGTGTTGGTTACAAGGGGCGTGTCGGCGTCTACGAAGTCATGCGGATTAGCGATCGCGTGCAAGCCTTAATCAATGAAGGCGCTCCTACAGAGCGGATTAAGGAAACTGCCGTCGATGAAGGGATGGTGACGCTACTTGCCTACAGCTTAAACTTAGTCCAGCAAGGCTACACCACTCTCGAAGAAGTGGAGCGTGTAACCTTTACGGATTCAGGGCTGGAAGCTGAACTCAGGGCTAAGCGTAAGAGTTCTCTCACCTGTCGAACGTGCTCGGCTGACCTACAGCAGGAATGGCTGGACTGCCCCTTCTGCATGACACTTCGTTTTCAAAGCTGACAGCGTTGTTAGTGGCTTTCGTTTTAAATTTCTGTTCCAACTAACAACCAATAACATTCAACCGACAACTAACA
>DATNPC010000634.1:0-3784 GCA_036703375.1 Allocoleopsis sp. | reverse complement strand
CAATCCGAAACGAATCAAGTCGTTGAGACGATGGATTTAGGAACGATCCAAGTGACCCAAGGCACTCAGTTGGTGGAGGAAACGAGGCAAAGTTTGAGTCAGATTTTGCAGGTATCTCACCAAATCGACCAGTTAGTCGCTTCCATTTCTGCGGCTACGGTGTCTCAAGTCGAAACATCGGTTGCCGTGACGGAGTTAATGAAAGATATCGCTAAGGTATCGGAAGAAACTTCCCAGTCTTCCCATCAAATTTCTAGCTCGTTGCAGGAAACGGTGGATATTGCCCAACAACTGCAAGAGTCGGTGGACGTGTTTAAAGTTGATGATGAAACCGAACCGCCAACGCGATCGGATTTGAATTAAAAATAGAGTGCATCAATCCTGGCATGCCCTCTAAATCGCCCAATTCCGGGGAACGCAAGAATGTTTCTCCCCTAAAATTGGGGTGCTGGGGGGCGAAAATTGATTGATGCAAGAGACGCAATCCCATACCCTGACCCTTATTGCTCCCTGAACTTAACAGAAGTTAGCAATTTTCCCTGGACAGCGACCAATCGAGCTATCGTGTCCATAAGCTTCAAACGGGAATGAACTGGGAAGTGGTATGACGGTAGATTTACGAAAATTTTTTCAGGCAACTGACCCTGGTAAAACGCTGTTTGTAGAAAACCCGGAAGACAAGAAGTTATACATTGACTTCTCATCGGTTCGAGGCGGCAAGATTATTGAAGAACTCAAGGATAATATTTGCGGCCCTTTCGCTTCACCGGATGACCCGACGTGTGTTTTATTTACCGGGCATATTGGTTGTGGCAAATCGACCGAGTTATTACGACTCAAGTTAGAACTGGAACAGGAAGGGTTCCATGTGGTGTATTTTGAGTCCAGTGAAGACCTGGAAATGGCGGATGTCGATATTGGCGATGTATTACTTGCGATCGCACATCGGGTTAGTCAGAGTTTAGATGAGGGAACGCTTGAGGAACCTGGCAGACTCAAAGAGTTCCTGCAAGGCGCAGTCAAGGTCTTGAACTCTGAGGTGACCGGGGTAAAATTTAAGGTTCCTGGAGTGGGTGACGTGGGTGCCAACTCGGAGAAAGAAAAGTTTTCTCTGTCGTTGGGAATTGGTGAAATCACGACTAAAGTGAAAAATGATGCGACGCTGCGGGAAAAACTCAACCAGTATTTAGGTCCGCAGAAGACGCAGCTATTGGACGCGATTAATAAAGAATTACTAGAACCTGCGATCGCAAAACTCAAACAGCAGGGCAAAAATGGATTGGTGGTGATTGTCGATAACCTCGATCGCATTGATATTCGCCAAAAACCTTGGGGGCGTCCGCAACACGAATACCTGTTTGTCGATCAAGCGGAGTGTTTAACGAAGCTGCATTGTCATCTGGTTTATACGATGCCACTCGCCCTGAAGTTCTCCAATGACTATGGCAACCTGACTCAGCGATTTTCAGAAGAACCAAAAGTGTTGCCGATGGTGCCCGTACATCTGATTGATGGTAGCTACTGTGAAGCGGGAATGGCACTGTTGCGACAGATGGTGCTGGCGAGGGCGTTTCCCGACTTGGATGAAGACCAGCGCAAGGACAAAATACCTGAAATCTTTGATAGTCCGGAAACGTTAGACCGCCTGTGCCAGGTGAGTGGAGGGCATGTTAGAGATTTACTCAGACTGCTCAATTCTTGGATTAAAAAGGGCAGAAAATTACCTCTCTCTCGTACCACGCTCGAAGAGGTGATTCGGTCTCGCCGTAATGAGATGACCATGCCCATCTCGGATGATGAGTGGGAATTGTTGCGCCAGGTTCAGCAACGGAAAAAAGTTAGTGGGGACCAAGGCTATCAAACGCTGATTCGCAGTCGGCTGGTGTTTGAATATCGGGATAACGGTGAATCGTGGTTTGATATTAATCCGATTTTGGCAGAAGCCAAAGAGTTGCAGCCATGAGTGAAGAACACCCACCTCAAGATGTGGCGGCCGATAACCAGGATGCCTTAGAGGAACTCGCTTGGGCGATTGAAGCGTCGGTGGGGCAGTTCAAGCTGTTTTTGGCGCGTTGTAACTATACTAATTTGCGATCGCAATTAGTCCAGCGATTGCGAGAACTGACGAATCTTGAAATCCGCGTGCTGGAACTGAAAACCTCTGAACGGACGCTTCTGGCCAGAATTCAGCAGGAATTGGGGGCCGAACAGCCAGAGGCTTTGATGGTTTTTGGCTTGGAATGGGTGAGCGAGCTCGATCTGCTGTTAACAGCAACCAATCAAGTCAGGGATGAGTTTCCCAAGCATTTCCATTTCCCATTAGTGCTGTGGGTGAATGATGAAATCTTGAAGAAACTCATGCGGTTGGCACCGGATTTTGAGAGTTGGGCGACAACAACTACGTTTGCGATCGCGATCGATGAATTAATCGGTTTCCTGAAGCAAACTACCGAGCAATTTTTGGCAGGAGAGTTAGCCTTTTCGGAAGAAAGGGGGCAAGAAATCCAACAAGCTTGTCTGGATTTACAACATCGTCAACCCGAATTGAACCTCGAACTTCAGGCAACGATCGAGTCCCTGCTCGGCTGGAGTGAAGCGGTCAATCATCATCTGGATTTGGCTGTAGAGCATTATCAAAAAGGACTAGCCCTTTGGCAGCAAACTCATCACCTATTAGGGCAGGGAAGAATTCTTTCTTATCTTACCCTAATCTATTACCAAAAAGCATCAAAATATCGAGAAATTAGTCATCCAGACTGGCAAGCTACGAGAGATTATCTACGGCAATGTCTAGACGTTTTTGAGCAAGCGAACCGTCCGGATTTAGTGGCAAATTCGATTCAGAGGTTTGGCAGAATTTTAATTCGGCTCCAGGAGTGGGAGCTGTTGGAAACGCTGGCAGAGAAAGCTTTACAGCAGCATCAAGCTGAAAATAAACCGATAGAACTGGCACAGGATTATGGCTTTTTAGCCGAAGTGGCTCTCGACAATCGAGAGGGTACAAAAGCCAAGGAATTAGCGGAAAATGCCCTAACAGTTTTAGCCACAGTTTCCAGCATTTCCTTATCTAAGGTTTCTGTTCGGGAGGAAACACAATCCCTTTCTGAACAGAACCGTTTGCCCTCTGCCTCCTACCCTCTACCTTCCGCCGAACAACTGCATCAATCTGTCCTCTCCTACGCGAGAAGTCAATATCTGTTTATCCTGGCGAAAGCAGAACAAGAGTTAGGTCACATTCATGAGGCTATCCATCACTTAGAACAGGCAAAAGAATTGGGGAGTCCTGAATACGACACCCACTTATATATTGATATCCTGTGCCATTTACAGACGCTGTACTTTGAGCAAAAGCAATATCTCAACGCCTTTGAACTGAAACTGGAGCGGCAATCGACTGAGCAACAGTATGGATTGCGGGCGTTTGTCGGGGCAGCGTGGATACAGCCGCAACGACAGGCTAAGTTAGCGCTGACGCAGGTTGAGAGTCAGGAGAGTATTGCTCCAGAAATTGCGGCGTCCGGGCGGCAGTTGGATGTCGAACGGTTGATTGAGCGGATTGGACGTAATGACTGCAAGCTAATTGTGATTCACGGGCCGTCTGGGGTGGGGAAAAGTTCTCTGGTGAATGGGGGATTGGTGCCTGCATTGAAGCAGAAAGCGATTGGCACCTCGGATGTTTTGCCCGTGCTGATGCGAGTTTACACCCACTGGGTGGGGGAATTGGGGAAGGTATGGGCAGAGGCGATAGGAGAGATGGGAAATCGAACCTCTCCCCCAACCCCTC
>DATNPC010000633.1:0-3893 GCA_036703375.1 Allocoleopsis sp. | reverse complement strand
GAGATAGCTTACTGTTTACCGCTGGATTTATCGCCTCTCAAGGGTTCTTGCATATTTTCATTCTCATCTTTGGAGCTTTTGTTTGTGCAGTTTTGGGCGATAACCTCGGCTATGCCACTGGGTATAGATTTGGACGCAAGTTGTTTCAACTGGAAGATAATTGGTTTTTTCATAAAAAGAACTTGGTGAAAACCCAATCGTTCTACGACAAACATGGTAAAAAAACTATTGTCTTAGCTCGTTTTATGCCGATTGTTCGCACGTTTGCGCCAATTGTTGCGGGGATTGGTGCGATGCGCTACAAGACATTTATGTCTTATAACTTAGTGGGCGGATTGCTGTGGACGGGAGGAATTTCACTGCTAGGATTTTTTCTCGGAAAAGCGATTCCCGCCGAACAGGTGGATAAATATTTACTGCCAATAATCCTGGGAATTATTATTCTTTCTCTTATTCCATCGGTTGTTCATTTAATTCAGGAGAATCGTGCGAACCGACAGGAGTAACGATGGCAACGTTGTCGGCTTCTTATCCTTTACACTTCATACTTTTTTGAATATGTTATTTATGCTGTAACTATTAGGCATCTGTCAAGAAAGGATGGGGATTCCCCAAGGTGTACCAACAAAGCCGATCGCTCGCCAAAGTCCCAGTCGCAAATTTATCACCACGGAGCCGATTGAGAAAAGCGGTGAAGGGGGCGAGCAACAGGTTTGGGATACCATTCGGGAGGTTTTTCGCGATCGCGAATGCATTGGATACTGGCGCTATCCGATTTTCTCTAAGGTCGGAAAGACCCGCAAAGAACCCGATATTCTGATTGCTGACTCTCAACTGGGTTTAATTGTTATCGAAATTAAGTCGGTGACGATTAACCAAATTGTGGCCATTACAGGTCATCGCTGGGAGTTCCAAAATTACTATACGACGAGCAGCAACCCTTACGAGCAAGCAGAAAATCAGTTGTTTGCTTTGTTAGGATATTGCGATCGCGAACCGACTCTTCGCCGCAAAGTCAGCGGTCGTGCGCTGGTTTGTCTTCCCCGAATTACGGAAGAACAATGGTACAAAAGTGGCTTTTACCAACTGCCTAGTTGTCCCCCGATTATCTTTCAAAATCAGTTGATGTCTGTGGGGATGGTTCAGGGTTCGTCTCAAATCCAGGGCGATCGCTCCTATTTTACAAGGAACCACAGAGACGCAGAGTTCGCACAGGAGAGAACCAGAGGCAATCGAGAAGTAAAGGGGTTGATAGATGCGGATTTGGTATTACCCCTACATCAGCAGATTCAGCGAATTCCTCCTATTATTAAAGGTTCTCACCTGACGGTTGAACAGTGGAAATTGCTGCAAGCTGTGATTAGCGGTACGCCGGTGTTTCGCACGCGGGTAGGAACACGACATATCATCCCCCTACAGCCAGGACAACCTGTCCACCAGCAAACTCGTGCCAGCGTTCTAGCTGAGGTGCGGCAACATCTATCCGAATTCGATCTACAACAAGAACACATTGCAAAAACCATTCCCCCAGGCCCGCAACGGATTCGCGGCATTGCGGGATCGGGGAAAACGGTGCTGCTATGCCAGAAAGCAGCCCATATGCATTTGAAGCATCCAGACTGGGATATTGCGTTTGTCTTTTTCAGCCGCAGCCTGTATCACGCCATTATTGCTCAGTTGGATAAGTGGTTGCGTCGGTTTAGTGGGGGCGAGGTGGAGTATGACCCGAAGCAGGGGACGTTGCGGGTGCTTCACGCTTGGGGGGCGAAACGTCAACCCGGACTGTACAGCACTCTTTGCAAAGTCGCAGGTGTCCAGCGCCTGATTGTCAGCGATGCCCAAAGCAAGCGACCGAACGAAGCCCTTGCTCAAGCCTGTTCTCAGCTACTCCGGGAAGCGGCAATTCCCCAGATTTTTGATGCCATCCTGATTGATGAAGGGCAAGACTTAATTGTGGATAGCCCTCTCAAGTTTGAGGGCAAGCAACCGTTCTACTGGATGGCGTATCAAGCGTTGCGTCCCGTGACAGCCGCCCAGCCGGAACAGCGACGCTTAATCTGGGGGTACGATGAAGCGCAAAGTTTGGAAAGTTTAAATATTCCCAATGCTAGCGAGTTGTTTGGGGAAGAGTTGGGGCATTTGGTGACGGGGCAATATAGCGGGGGTATTAGAAAGAGCGAAATTATGCATCGCTGTTACCGCACACCTGGCCCGATTCTCACCGCCGCCCATGGGATTGGTATGGGGTTGCTGCGCCGAGGGGGGATGCTGACGGGGATTACTCGTGCAGAAGATTGGAACGCGATCGGATATGAAGTTACAGGGCATTTTATTCCTGGTCAACAAATTACTCTCAGACGCCCACCGGAAAATTCTCCCAATCTCATTCCCAAACTTTGGCAAGGGGCAGTCCTGGAGTTTGTCGCGTATCGATCGCGCCAAGAAGAATTAACAGCCCTGGCACACAATATTATCTACAATCTCCGCCACGACGGACTCAAACCTAGTCGCGAAATTTTGGTCGTCGTTTTAGGTTCGGGGTTTGAGGCGATGCAACTAGAAACGGCTGTGGCGGAGTTCCTCATATCCCAAGGCATCGACATTTATATTCCCAGTACGCTTGACTGCAACATCCTCCAACCCGACAAAGAAAATCGCGATCCCAACAAGTTTTGGTGTGAAGGTGGCGTCACGGTATCGCGCATCCATCGTGCTAAGGGGAACGAGGCGGATATGGTTTATGTGGTGGGTTTGGATAATGTGGCGAAGGATGAGAGCAATCTCCAACTGAGAAACCAGCTATTTGTTGCCTTAACCAGAGCAAAAGGTTGGGTGAAGTTGAGTGGTTTAGGTTCCTATCCCTTGTATGAGGAAATGTGGCGGGTAATGCAGAGTAAGGATACCTTTACCTTTACCTTCCGGCGTCCCCCGCAGCGAGAGATTAGCGTGACGGATGCAGGCGAACTGCTGAAGCGATATGACACGGGTGGGAGAAATTTTCAGAATGCCGATTTGACAGGGGCGCAGTTAGCGGGGGCAGATTTGCGGAATGCGAACCTTATCGGTGCGATTCTCAGGGGGGCTAATTTGAGAAATGCCCAACTAGATGGCGCAAAACTGATTATTACGGATTTGAGTAATGCCGATTTAACGAATGCCAATTTGCGGAAAGCGAAACTGGTAGGAGCAAATTTGAGAGAGGCGCAATTGAACGGTGCTGATTTGAGTTGGGCAAAGCTGGGTAATGCGGATTTGAGTGGTGCCGATTTAACGGGTGCCAATCTTGAGGGTGCGGATTTGAGTGATGTGAATTTGGTGGGGGTAAGGATGCCGGATGGGAATGTTTGTGAGTAAATGCGATCGCTGATATCTCTCTGGTAACTCCCAATGAACTTTTACAAATTGTCGGATAAATTGAAGGATGAATATCACTGCTAACATTCCTGATGCACTGTATCAACAAGTCGAGGCTTTAGCTAATCGTGAAAATATTTCTGTTGAGCAGTTGATAACTATCGCGTTATCAGCTCAAGTGTCTGCTTTGACAACAAAAGACTATATCGAAGAAAAAGCAAAGCAGGGAAATTGGGAAAAATTTCAGCAGGTCTTAAAGAAAGTTCCTGATGTCGAACCAGAAGCTTGCTTATAGTCTGTAGGGTGCAAATCTTGAAACAGCAGATTTGAGTGATGTGAATTTGGCTAGAGTGACAATGCCGGATGGAGGAATGTTTATGAGTAAATGCAATTGCGCTGTCAACTCAGCAGCTACGACAGGGAAAACTAACATCAGAGAAACTGTTGCCAACCATGCCCATCAAAGGAGCTATGCATGAGTGCTGTCAAAATTCACGCTACTGAGTATCCTATCTACAAAGTATTCAGCAATGACTTTG
>DATNPC010000632.1:0-7302 GCA_036703375.1 Allocoleopsis sp. | reverse complement strand
AAGATAGGGGGAAAATACCATCTATCTGTTGCTTCCACTGCTTCAACTGTGGATGAACCATCTTTGTAGCCAGACAGCAATGAATGAAAATTGCGATCGCACTCCAGCTTCTAGCTCATGCGATCGCTTCTAGTCATGACCCACACTCTTCGGTCTACTGACCACTATCGAGAAAAATATCACCTATCTTCTCCCTGTTGGAGATGACATAGGCTATGCCAAAAAAGCTAAGGACGTTAAAAATTGTTAGTTTCTGGTCGTGACTCAACGCCACCGGGTTGGTTGAGGAAGAGATTACCAGCTGCCTCATTTTGATAGACACAATTGATCTCAGGTTTACTCTCCAGCGCACCAGTGAAGCCGAATGTATTCATCCGTCGCTTGCAATCTGACACCTGTTCTGATGTGACAACTTTTCGCTGTTCGAGAACGGCCCAGTTATTTTGGCGCAGAACGCATCCCGGTTGCATTTTGGGTTGGGTCACGTAGACGTTAAATGGGTTGAGCGTCAGGAAAACACGTAAATCCGTAACCATAGCACTCGCTCCATACTGAACGCAAAGCTCAGCATTAGGTGCATTGCGGTCAATGACTTCACGGGAAGCTACATTTCCTGGGTCGAATGTTGCCGTAGAGCTGAAACCAATGCCAATCCCAACTCCCAATATAAAGATCGCCGCCATAATAGCGATGTTCGTTATGTTGAAGAAAGAGGGTGTAGAAGCTGGGTATGTATCTCTATCTCTGTCTCTAGGGATGGTGTTGGATCTGGATCTACGTTTCATCGTTGCTTACGTCAACTTTAAGAGAATTTTTGGGCGTCATTGCAACTGCCCTCTTTCTCCAGTATGCCTATAGACGCCCACACTCTGCTGAGAATACTTAAGTATTTATCAGCAGCAACACGGTATGAGGGAGGACTGAACTCTACCACCTGTAAAAGTGGGGGATTCTTACTCCTGCCGAAAAGGAGGCGCAACTAATCACTGCCCACTGCGTAACTGTTCGCTATTGAAGTGATGCGAGAGAATTCCCGACCATAATTGCAAGATTTGGTCGGGGAGGATGTCAAGCAATAAAATTTTTATCTGTTGCTACGCCTTGCACCACTACGATTCTCCTCTCTAGGTCTTGCTTTATTCACTCTCAACTGACGTCCCATCCATTCAGCACCATCCAGTTCAGAAATGGCAGCATCTTCGTGAGCGTCGTCTGTCATTTCAACAAAGGCGAAGCCCCGCATTCGACCAGTTTCGCGGTCGGTGGGCAAAACGACCCGCTTGACGGTACCGTACTCGGAGAAAACTGAACTCAAGTCTTCTTCGGTGGCTTGGTAAGACAGGTTTCCGATGTAAATGGTCATGTCGATCGCGTAAGACTGAAAGTGGAGCTCAAGTTCAGAGCCAGAGACTAGAGCGAAACTCTACTAGTTGCTTCACGTCGTATCTGATTTACCTGTGGCAAATTTTCAAGAACGAGCGATCCTAAACGCGATCGCTCAACCAAAAACCTAACCAAAGGTAGAACTGAACTTTTGCATATTGGTAATGATAGCTTACAGTTTTGTCTTAAGTGGTTATCTAACTCACATCTGAGGTAGCACAAAAGGAAAAAGGGGTCTACTTTCTTTCGGTAGACCCCTTAGATTTATGCCTTTTTGGGTGAAAGTTGGTCTTAATCAATCGAAATTGATTGAGGACCGCTGGTTTTCCCGTTCTCGCTCCCTGCCGAAGCACCAGTGTATCCAGTAGAGCCAACTTGCTCATCTAACCAAGTTTTAACTGGGTCATCTGAAAGATTTAGTCGAAAGACTCCAGAAAAAAATCCGCCCAAGAAAGCAACGGGCTGTTTGGACAGTTCTTTAAAAATTGGTGTTAGTTCGTCGAGGAACATAGTTAAGTGTCTCCTTGTGTTGAGTCATGGGTGTATGACTGAGTCCTCTGGGATTCTAGCGTGTCCGATTGAGTTAGCCCAAAACAAGAGAGTGCTGTAGTGGCTGAATTGACACTTGTGCACTGCAATTCGTGTGGCAGGCTGAATGCAACAAGCAAACTGACTGGTTAGCTACTGACTCACCCAAATTAATTTTCTGTATTTATTGTTACCAATATTTGGGTATTTGGCTGATGCCAGCAGTAGAGCTTTTCTGAACCTGCAAACCACTGCTTGTAGCTTCAGCCAAAATTTACCAAACCCCAGAATTCAGTTAAGCACTGGGAGTACTATCGGGTAACAGACACTTGTCGGAATCGCAACCGGCTGGACCAGCTTCTTCGATTTCAATTGCAGCGGAATCATATTGCCTCAGAGCTACATTAAAATCATTAATTTTGCGACGCAATTGTACTTGTTGTACCATTTGCTCGTACTGCTCTTTAGAGATGGGCTCGAAGGGCAATCGTGGGAAGCTCTGGTGATCGTCAAAGCGAGCGAGAAGGGCAGCCGAGATATACCCCTCATCATTTTGGATAGCTTCGTAGATTCGAGTGCCTAGAGCTTCAACTTCATCTTGGCGTAGTTCGATCGTGGCTGAGGTGTTGTGTCGTACATACCATTTTTGGACTTGGAGGTAGAAGTCCAATTGGGTGAGAGCCGAGAACTTGGAGATATCAATTTCATCAGCCCCAGGTAAATCCGCCCAGCTGACAGTCACGGGGATTTCCACCAGCCATTCCGTTGCTCTGGGATGAAACGGATCGTTCAAAAGATTTCCATTTTCATCTTTATCGGACTGAGAAGGTATGACGTTGTAACCGTAATCGATACAAGCGAGAGCCACTGGATCGTTTTTGCGGAACGTAATCCGGCGAATAAAGCGTTGGGACTTGGGTGGGTGCCATCCTGGACTTGCACCTGTTAAAAGAGACTTGGTGCCGCTCGGTTGAACAGTTGTACAGCGGTTGGGGCGCTTGAGAGCTTGGCGATGAACGCTATCGCGTTGGGCTACGCTATCGCAATAATCCCAAACCGTTCGCTCCACAATTTCTCGCCAGCGAGTCAAGTACTCTTTCTCCTGTTGCTTGAATTGCAGCCCTTGGGCAGTCTCCGGTCGTCCCTCGGCCCACCAGCGCAACCACTCTACCCCAAAGGCTTTGACAAAGAAATCGAATAAGCCTGTGAAAGAGACACCCACAATCGGATCTAACTCCCGCGACTTACGGTAGCGTTCCTCGATAAATTGGTGGTTGAGTAGTACTGCTACAGACAGCGCTCCTGCTGTGAAAGCCTCCTCTTGTTCTTTGTAGTTGAATGGATCGATTTGGTTAAGATGAATCTCAGCTAAATTGCAGTGAAAATTACTACCAATGATTTCCAGAGATTGTTATCCTAAAGGCTTTTTATCCTTTAGTTCTACCGCTTCGGAGATTTGCGGTAGCTCCGCGTACATTTTGCACATATGACCTTGAGTAAAGGAACTTTTTCAAAGTTGTCTAGGTATCCTGCGTAAATTTATTCAAGACTAGACCTTAGACAATGCTCGCTATAAAAACCTGAGTAGCTATAGAGAGTACTGGTCACATATGCCCCCGCACTCTTGGAGAGATTATATTCTAGAAAACTCTTTTCATCGTCATCTAGGGTCACTCTCTACGCTGTACGGTGTTAAAGGCTTTTTAGTTCCTTTAGTTACCTCGGTATTAACATCTCAGCCTCTACCGATTTTGCGGGGTTTTTAAAGTGAGGCAAAATTACTTACCACACGGATTTAAACCAACACGAGCTAACCGATGCTCTATCTCATAAGAATCTAGTGTCGGATAGCGTTCCTGCAACCACTGTTTTGCTGTTCCTTGTTCGTAAGAGTTCAGAAAATCTTTTCTGAGTTCTTGAGTTGAAAGCAGATCGCAGTTTGCTCTAGCTATTGCTTCCCCTGCCCATTGAATGGCTCCCTCTCCGCTGTAATACTGTTGACGAACAGCATTAACACATTCTTCCAACGTTGGCTTGTGATGAAAGACACGAGAGTGATTAGCCATTCTCAGAGCATCTCGCTCTGGATCGATGCGCCAGTTACCATTTTCATCTTGCTGCCAAAGATTAGTCTTCGCATTAGCTCCTAATTCGTCGTTGGAATCGAATTGGCGAATTCCCGCACTTCTTCGGATATTTCCAGCAACGATTGTGACAGCAGCTTCGTCAATTAATAGGCAGCACTCCACTGAATTTAATTTGCGTCCGACTGCCTTATTCAAAATTGATGAACAGCGCTGATAAAGTTCTGGCAATTTAACAGGATTGGCGACTCCGCCAAAACCTTTTAATGGTTCTCCTGCTGGACGAACATCGCTGAGGTCTATAACGACTCGAACATTTCCTGAAAACTGCTCATCACTGGAGAGTTCCAGCAGGGTTTGATACGACTTAACCCAACCTTGGCGAGAATCTCCGACATAGATGTAAGCACAATCGCCCTCAATTTTGACTTCTGTCTGTTGGCGGCGATCGCTAGCTGAGGTAGAGCCAATATTACTCTTTACAGTTACATCTAAATGATTACAAATGGTAGGGAGCTGATTGATGTAATGTGGTTCTAAAACTGCACCTGTGCCGCAGCCCATCATGGCTAAATCCATCATTAAGCCGAAAGCACGCCAGTCTACAGCATTAGTGCTGGTACAGTTGTAGGCACCGGAGAAGTTCTCTTGTTTCTCAATCCATTGCGTACCCCCGACCCAAAGCCAGCGACCAGAAGGAAGACTCTTGATTTGGAGCATCATCCGGTTGAGTAGAGCGGTTTCTTCACTCGTCAGCTTTCCCAGTTTAGCTAAGCCACCAATAGTGCGATCGCATACTTGCTCCCAAGTCTCGCGCCCCTCTTCTGTGCGACGGCTGTAAGTCCTAAAAAATACTGGGTTAGCAGCAGGTGCTGTTTTGGGAAAATTGTCTATCTGGCGTTCTCGCTCAAGCTCTCGAACCATATTCAAAGTCTATCCCTGTTTTTACTAGACCCTGAATATAAGCGATATTAGATATAGGGTCAAAACTTGAAAATATCAAGAATTTGCGCTAGCCGTAGAGCTGGCGTCAATTATAGCGATTCTTGTATCAGTGAGGTACATCTAACTTTCCTGCCTATTCCCCGTTGCCCCTTATCCCCCAAGGGAACCCCGAGTTCCCCATGCCCTCTCATCCTTTGAACCTTATACCTCATCCTTGAGGAGAACCGCTTTAAAACAGTGGCCAGTGAACAGTGACCAGGTTTCACACTCCGGATGCGAGACCCCAAGTGACACCTACTATGCAACGATTGGGGGTCTCCTTTCTCCCACTCTCATACTGGTAACAGGCCACTGGTCACTGCTCACTGTCAACTATTGTTGGGGTTAGCGGACGCCATTGGCACTGGCGACTGAAGTTTCCTGGGAGGTTTCCAATCCAAAAACGCGATTAAAGGCTTTCTCAACCTTGTATCCGGAGTCAATGGATTCGAGAGGGTCTTTACGCAGGCGGTGACGTAGGCATAAGGTAATCACGCGGCGAATATCATCGACGGTGACTTCTGCACGCCCTTCTAATGCTGCGATCGCTTTTGCCGCACGGTTCGTTACGATATCACCTCGCAGACCATCAACATCGAGTTGCGAGCAAACCTCAGAAATTTTTACGCGCATATCGTAGTCGATTTCCACCTTGGGCAGTCGTTCTTGAGCTTCAACGAGCTGTTTTTGCAAGGCATCTTGAGCGGTCTGATGTTGTTGAATGAATTCCTGAGGATTTTGGTCAAACGCCGCTCGTTGCTCGACAATTTCCACGCGCAGGGCGGGTTCTTTGACGGTGTGGATTTCGGCGTGCATTCCGAAGCGATCGAGCAGTTGCGGTCGCAGTTCTCCTTCTTCGGGGTTGCCGGAACCGACTAGAACGAAACGGGCAGGGTGACGAATAGAAATGCCTTCTCGTTCAACCGTGTTCCACCCACTAGCAGCGGAGTCCAACAGAACATCAACTAAGTGATCGTCGAGGAGGTTGACCTCGTCTACATAAAGGATACCGCGATTGGCTTTGGCGAGCAGTCCGGGTTCAAAGGCTTTGACACCTTCGGATAGGGCTTTTTCAATATCGATCGTGCCGCAGACTCGGTCTTCGGTTGCCCCCAAGGGCAGGTCAACCATCGGGACTTTTTTCTTGACAGTTGTTCGCGATTGTGCATCGCTGCCGGGGGTAAGCCAGTCGGGGTCGTTGGGGTCGCTGTTGAAGAGGTCATCAGCAACCACGTCAATTTCTGGCAATAAATCAGCCAAGGCACGGATGGTGGTGGATTTGCCCGTACCGCGATCGCCCATGATCATCACCCCGCCGATTTTAGGGTCAATCACGTTGAGGAGTAGAGCCAGTTTCATTTCTTCCTGACCTACTATTGCAGTAAAAGGGTATACCACGCGGCGAGCAGTCGTAGGCGCTTGAGCAGTCGGACTCACTTGGATTACCTGATAAATAAGCTTTATTAACGCTTTATCATTGTGCCATAACGACTCGCCGTTAAAGCTTGGCAGGAGCAGGAACGACGATATAACCTGCTGATTGGTCTCCCAGTACCCAATTGCGATCGCTTCCCCAGTACCACCAGTGAGCGGCGACATAAGCACAGATCAGGCTATCGAGTTGGTCTTCGACCGCTTTGAGGGCAGCACCTGTGGTAGGAATTTCGGGAAGGCAGGACTCACTAAGAGAGGAACAGAGAGTTAGACTCGGTTCTAGGGTGGGCAAGATGTCGAGAATGAACTGGCGAAGTTTCATCAGTTCTAATCGCCGTTCAGCTAGGATACCTTTTTTGTATTTGAGGATGCGAGTTAGGCCAAATAGATGGACGATCGCAGGGTGAGGAAAGACCTCGATTTGGTAGCGTCCTAGTTTTTGAGGGGTAATGACTGGTGCGTGAGCAAAACCTCGTGCTTCTAGACTTAGACCAAACTCGATCGTGCGTTGGGCAAAAGGGCGATCGAGATTTGCTGGATAGCATCCGGCATGGTAGCGATGAAAGTGCTGGTGAGTGAGTTTGTCAGGTAGACGCATCCCGGTAGCATTGGGAATCAGCGTTGGGGCATCGACGGCAATCATCGCCGGTTCCGATCGTGGAACCCATTGGTCTACCCAGTTCAGAATGTCTGATGTTGTCTGCTGTCGGTCTAAATCTAAGAGATGCAGGCTTCCGGCTGACCACTCTAAGCAGCACAAACCACTCGCTCCAGACGTCAAGCCTAGGGCGTGTCATCAATTAAATGTAGAATGCTGTCAGAGCAAGGCTTTTACGGCTATAAAGCTCGAACGAGCCTGACAGCCAGAATTCACTACTGGTACGGGATG
>DATNPC010000631.1:0-4695 GCA_036703375.1 Allocoleopsis sp. | reverse complement strand
TGCGGGAGGATGTGCGATCGCGGCCTGCCTTTACCAAGGTTGGGGTTTAGTTCAATTAGTAGAAGCGATCGAAGAGTTAGTAGAGCGATACGACCACAGTTAATGCCATTTGGCTGAATATGGCAAGAATCATGTTGTAGGAGCTAAATTCTAGAGAAACCTCTGTAAAATCCCAACTCCGGTGTGTGACGTTTAGGTCAAATACTCGTTAAATACTTGAGCTTAGTTCTAGGTGTATCCCGATCGATCTCGCGAAAGACGTTTGGAAGATAGTGGTGCAAATACTATACTGCCTTAAGGCAAATCGTTTGTGGTCAAGTAAGGCTATACCGCCTGCTCTAGTCCAAGAGATCTGCTGCTGATGGTTTTTGGCTTGGACACTTAGGAGTGAATTCTCCGAGATAATAATTGTTCTTCTAAGGCCGCAATGCGATTGTATGCGGCTGTTAATTGAGCAGTTAGGCGTTGGACTTGAATATCAGCAGACAAGGTATTCTCGCTGTTTTGGTGAGAACTGGTTAGATCGCTTTTACTGTCGCTCAGGACATCCTTGTGATCCATCACTGAGTCGAGAAGGCTAGGACTCTGATAAAAGCTTGACCTAACGTTCATGGATAACGCAGAGGCGCTGGTTTCCTGACGTGATGCTTGCTTGATTTCAGACAGGGATTCTGAAATTCTGCCATTAAGCTGATCGATGATTTGGTAGAGCGCGTCAATTTTATGGCTTAGGGCGATGATTTGCTTTTGAACGGCATCCATGCGATTCTTGTTTCCCAAACTTAGTCCTCTTTTATGCTAGTCAGTTTATGCGAAAAGTTTCGTTGAATGCTGATTCATTTAACTATTGGAAAAGATGAGCCACCAAACCCTTGTATTCGTGTTCAAATTCTCAATTCGCCAAAAAACAACCACTCACCAACTAGTAAACTTTTTTAACAGGTTGGCGAACGCGAAAAGGCTGTAACAACGGCATACTAAGGAATGAGAAGATATGCAGCCCGAGAAGCTATCATTCTTAATGTAAATAAATTGATACAAATCGACTGGTGAACTGGCTAAGAATCTTAGTTTACCCTCTATCCAAGACTATAAATAGTTAATTTTACCTAAGTAATGTATCCTATTTAACGTTTTGGCTTCTTTCTCATCAGTGACGGAAAAACGGACAAAAAGCCTTCGATTAGGCAATTGTTGATGATTTTAGGTAATGAATAATCTTGTTGACTTCGCTATCGATTACCTAAGGCTCAGTATCCTTAATCTGCGACTGGAAAAGCAGCAAAAAATTTCTGCTGCCTTGCATCCATCAGGTAATTTCTCTTTTTTCGCGATAAATATCGCTGATTTTCTCAAAAATGCTTGATTGTTATGGATTTTTCTACTGCCTGTACGGCTATTGATGTAGCCGGTTTTTGTGTTGAGCGGTCAGTGGCAGTATAGAGAAGGCTGAGTTTTGCATGGCTCTAGACGTACTGATTCTACTGTTTCCCTAAATTCTTAGTTTCTGATTCTGCTTCAAAACAATGAAACGACGATCTTTTCTAGTGGGTTCTAGCACCCTTGTCCTAGCTCAGCTGGTATCCGGATGCAACCAGCAACAACGGACGTCCTTAAACGTGCAGCTTTTAAAAGATTCTATCCCAGCTCAGTTGTTGGGTGAGTTTAAGAAGACATTACAACAACCAACAGCCCTCAACTTCGATCCAGTAGAACAAATACAGGACTTATTCGATCGCCTGCAACGCTGGCAGCAGCAAGCTGGACGAAAAGACAAACCGCAGAGGATACCTTTACCTTGGGTAGGAGGAGAACCAGAAGCGATCGCAAATTTAGTCACGCTAGGAGATTATTGGTTAGAAAACGCGATCGACAAGAAGTTAATTCAACCGCTCAATATCCAAGACTCGAAGCTGTGGCAGCAGCTACCGCCCAATTGGAGAAACATCGTCACGCGGGATAATAAAGGACAGCGCAGCGATTCAGGGCAAGTGTGGGGCGCGCCTTACCGTTGGGGTACTACCGTCATTGCTTACAACTGGGACAAGCTAAAAGCCCAAGGACTAGAACCTCCCAAGGATTGGAGCGACTTGTGGCATCCCAAGTTCAAGGGCCAAATATCTTTATTAGACCAGCCGCGAGAAGTTATCGGCTTGACGTTGAAAAAACTGGGGTTTTCCTACAACACTCGCGAACTCAACCAGGTGCCAAACTTAAAGCAAGAACTGCGCGCACTGCATCAACAAGCTAAGTTCTACAGCTCTAATCACTATCTGGAACCCCTAATTTTGGGAGACACTAGCGTAGCGTTGGCTTGGTCAAATGATGTGTTGCCTATTATGCCAAGCTATCGCGAAATCAAGGCAGTGGTTCCTCAATCGGGAACCGCTCTCTGGGCCGACGTGTGGGTAAAACCAGCCGCACTCAAGCCTAAGCCTAACTCCTCAGAGATAGATAAACTCGCGAAGCAGTGGATCGAGTTCTGTTGGCAGGAGAAATCCGCCCATGAAATTTCTCTATTCACTCCAGGCACTTCACCCGTACTGGTAAGCGATAAGCAACGTCGCCAATTGCCAAAAGATTTGCGAGAAAATCGTTTGCTCCTACCCGAACCCGCAGTAGTCAACAAAAGTGAGTTTCTCGAACCCTTGCCTCAGCCAACAGTGGGGCAGTACGAAGCTTTGTGGCAAGAAATCCGTACATCCAGCGTCTAAACAATTCTGAATTATGAATGATGAATGATGAATAGAAGAGTAATTCCGATTTTAGCTGTAGGGGCGAAGCATTTGCACCTAGATTTACTGTCAAATCAGGTTTTTATCCGCGAATGCTTCGCCCTTCTTGGACTTATGCAAGAGACGACCATGGGGTGCATCCCAAATGTGCAAATACACTCTTGTGGGGTGGGGTGGGGTGGGCATCCTGCCCGCCCTAATACTGGGCAGGCGAGACGCCTACCCCACAAAAAAATACTATTTATGCAAAAGTGGGATGCTCCCCGACCATGAGCATACTGCTCACGCTCCAGTAATGAAAGAAGACTTTCTGGCACAGGTCTATTCATCAATTCATCATTATCTCGAAATACCTAGAGATTTATCGTTGCATCATTCATAATTGATAATTTCCTCAGGAGGGTTCATTGACGAGGCACCTGCAAACTCTCCTGACCAAAGGTGTCGAATATCCTAATGCCACATTCAGGTAAAGTTGGGTTGTAGTTACAAGTGTAGGTTGCTAAGAGGACTCCCTGAGGATTGAATACTCTGACGTTGTACTGATAATCTCTAGCAACAGAACCAAAATTGTTGACGAAGCGATATCGCTCCAGATAGTCGAGGAGACTCCAGAGTTGGCGGTTAACGATCAAGTCAACTCGCTTTTTCTCTCGATAGGCTATCCAGTTTGTAATCAGCTTGCCATTAAACTGATTAAATTGGTCTTGCGCCCACCAGAAGCTGGGATTGGTGAGTTCAGTGGGAGAAATAGTGTTCTCGGTGATAACGTCGCCCCTGGCGAGGGCAGCGTCCGGTGTTAGCAGTTTCGTCTCTAAGGGTTCTAAAGAAGGCACGGGTACGGATGAGGCTTGTGCTGATGCCGATTGAGCGATCGAAACGGCAAAAGTACTCACGAGCAAAAGCGGTAGTAAGAGACGATGACTGAATTGACAGGAAAAGCTTATAGGCTTGACCCGAACAGCTGAAGCACTCATTCTGGGGCGAGATTAGCGACCTTATCTTTAAAGTCTATGACGCGATCGCATTTTAAGGGTTCCTTTTTGAAGTTACAGCAAGGGCGAAGCATTCGGATATCCAACCTTGGTCGAATGACACTGACTTAAGGCGTAAGTTGTCGGTATTAGAAAAAACCCGGACTTGGGGGTTTCCCCCAAACCCCCATTGGGGGACATGCGTCTCCCCCAAACCCCCCGCGCAAGGGTTGATTCAGGGTTAAGTCAGTGCCATTCAACCCTGGTCGAATAGCCAAATTAATCGCCCGAATGCGAGAGTCCCTACATCATCAATTTGGTGTTTTTACTGATTTAACCTAGACTGATAGCGACCTAATGCAGTTAGAGGAAAGTGTTGTAAATACAGGTGGTATTTGAGGTAAAAATGACCGGGGAAGCCAGTTCCTGTAAAGTAACTTTCATCCCAAGTCCCATCCGAGCGCTGAGTTTCTAGAAGATAGTGGATACCTCGCTCGATTGAACGCTGGGCTAAATTTGCGATCGTTGGCTCTGCTGCTATTAAACCAATTAATGCCCAAGCGGTTTGGGAAGCGGTACTCGTTCCTTGGCCTTTGAGTTCGGGACGATCGTAACTCAGACACGTCTCGCCCCAGCCACCATCTGCATTTTGGCACTGGATGAGCCAAGCTGCACCTCGTTCGATTTCCAAGCGATGGGCTTGAGGGGCAACGAGAGACAAGGCGGAGAGAACGCCACTCGTTCCATAGATGTAATTGACACCCCAACGACCAAACCAGCAGCCTTCGGGTTCTTGTTCGCGACGCAGATAAGCCATGGCTCGATTAAAACGTTGAGCGTCGATGGACAAATTACCACGCCCCAACATTTCCAGAACCCGTGCGGTAACATCGGCTGTATTGGGATCGATCATGGCTTTGAGGTCGCCATAGGGGATATCATTAAGCCAGTCTTGATTGTTATTGAGATCGAACGCGGCCCAGCCT
>DATNPC010000630.1:0-4097 GCA_036703375.1 Allocoleopsis sp. | reverse complement strand
GTTCCTAATCAGTCGAGACAGCGACTTGGAGTGAGTGTGTCTCTCCTCTTTTTTACCACCCCAAGGGGTGGTCAGTTACTTCTGCCGGGATGCACTAGCTACTAACAGCAAACCTGAATTCAATAAGCTTAGCATTGTGTTTGTACGAACCCTTAATGCATCAGTCAGACAACGCTGTCAACTCGATAGCTCTCATAAGTGTCAGGACTTCGTCAAACCGAGGTGTACTACCGTTAGAGTAGATAAATAGAGTGCATACCGATAAAACGACAAAAGCCCATCTGCGAGTGGATAGAATTTTTAGTAACAGGTAAAAGGGTGTCCTCAAATAACCTATTCCCGCAAAAAAAGGTGAGGTGAGCATACCCATTCCCGATTACCCATAGCGGCGATGCTCCTGTTCTCTTGTCACACTCTCCCCGCCGTTTTTCAATAAGTCCGGTGACCTAGCAGACCCAAAGGTGGAAAGCTTCAGGCATCGAAATCGACTCCTGAATCTAGAAACATCACCAAAGTAATGATACTAACCAATCGAAAAAACCTAGGCTACGGTTCTGCTTTCTTAGGCATTACGCTAACGCTTATCCTGCTAGGGTCAGGGATATTCAAAAATATTTTAACCATCAATGGTTTTATTCCCCATGGGCATTGTTACCTGTGGAAACCTGGACTGGTTTGGCTCCATGCTACCTCAGACTTTCTGATTGGACTAGCCTACGTCGCTATCTCCGCCACCCTGGCTTATCTCGTTCATAAAACTCATCAAGAAATCCCATTCCATTGGATGTTCTTGGCCTTTGGCTCCTTCATCGTAGCCTGTGGCAGTACTCATTTTATGGACGTGTGGACACTTTGGCAGCCCGTGTATTGGCTATCCGGAGGACTGAAATTGATTACGGCTGTGGCCTCCGTAACCACAGCCTTGACGTTACCACCGTTGGTACCGAAGGCACTAGCACTGCTTCAAGACGCCAAGCTTTCTGAAGAACGCCGATTGCATTTGGAGACGGCGAACCAAGAATTGAAGGCACTTTACCGCAAGCTCAAAGAACTTGACGAACTCAAAACTCAGTTCTTCGCCAACGTCAGCCACGAACTACGAACTCCCCTTACCCTAATCTTGGGGCCGACAGAGAAACTCCTGACCACAGGAGAACTCAACGAGGAACAACATTACAATCTATCCGTTATCGATCGCAATGCTCGTCTCCTCCTCAAGCAGGTGAATGACTTACTCGATGTCTCCAAGCTGGAGGCCGGTAAGATGGAGATTAACTATGCGAAAGTTGACCTGGCGCAACTAGTACGCCTGACAGCTGCCAACTTTGACGCGCTAGCGCAAGAGCGCGAACTATCCTTTACCGTCGAGACACCCGAGTCTGTTCCGGCGCAAGTCGATGCCCAGAAGGTACAGCGAATCCTCTTAAACCTTCTCTCTAATGCCTTTAAGTTCACTCCCCTACAGGGCAGTATCCAATGCGTTGTATCAACCCATCCTTACCCAACCCAAGATGCAGCGTTATCTCAAGCAGACGTTTTGGTTAAGCGTGCCGTCATTTCTATCTCGGATACGGGGCCAGGAGTGCCGCCCGAGCTACGAAAAACCATTTTCGATCGCTTCAGCCAAGGAGATGGTGGCTCTACTCGCCACTTCGGTGGTACGGGATTAGGCTTAGCGATTGTCAAAGAATTTGTAGAATTGCATGGTGGTAGCATTAAAGTTAGTAATGCCCCAGGCGGGGGAGCTATCTTTACCGTCGAGCTACCGTTAGTTGCCCCTCCAGATGCGATCGTATTAACTAAGGTAGATGCCGCCAGTGAAACTGAAGATATTGCGGTGCCGGTTTTGGAGGAACTGCGGACTTCTATTCAACGGGTTGCTCCCAATCCAGAACAAGAGACGGGAAAAGCATTAGTTCTCATTGTTGAAGACAATCCCCAGATGAATCGGTTCATCCTGGAAACCTTGGCAACCGAGTATCGCACTGCCACTGCATTGAATGGTTTGGAGGGGTTGCAGCAGGCAATCGATCTACAGCCCGATCTCATTGTCAGCGATGTGATGATGCCCCAGATGAGTGGGGATCAATTCTTGCATCACCTGAGAACTCACCCCGAACTCGATACGACTCCTGTTCTCCTGCTCACCGCTAAGGCGGATGACGAGCTACGGGTGCAGCTACTGAGAGAGGGCGCTCAGGACTACTTGACAAAACCGTTCTCAGTTGAGGAATTACGGGCAAGAGTTGGGAATCTAATCGCGATTAAGCGGGTGCGAGATTTGTTGCAACAAGAGTTAGCTAGCCAAAGCCAAGATTTAGAGGCCTTGGTGCAGGAAGTCAGCGTCCGCAGGCAGGAGTTACAACTTACCTTAGAGACGCTACGACAGCAAACCCAGGAATTAGAGGAAGCGAACCGTATAAGAGATGAGTTTTTAGCAATCGTCTCCCACGAATTGCGTACCCCCCTGAACGCAATCTTAGGATGCGCTCAGCTATTGCGTAAGCGCAAGCTGAATGAATCCAGCATGAGTCGCGCCCTTGAAGCGATCGAGCGCAATGCCAAGTTACAAACCCAGTTGGTGGAAAATCTCTTAGATATTTCCTATCTCCTGCAAGGAAAGCTCCGGTTAGAGAAGCGCCCAATTGCGCTCAAACCGGTGATTGAAGCCGTGATTAATGCCGTGCAAGCAGCAGCAGATGTCAAAGCGATTCAACTGGAGTCCTGCCTCGATGACTCAATGGATTTTGTCAGTGGAGAATCACATCGCTTGCAGCAAATTGTTGAAACGTTGTTAAATAACGCGATTAAATTCACTCCGCAAGGCGGACGGGTGACGATTCAACTCGATCGCAAAGACAATCGAGCACGGATTCAGGTTAGCGATACAGGTCAAGGCATCAGCGCTGAGTTTCTGCCTCATGTGTTCGATCGCTTCCGTCAAGCTGATAGTTCGATGACGAGAACGCATGGGGGACTAGGACTGGGTTTAGCGATCGTCTGGGAATTGGTACAGCTCCATGATGGAACCATTGAGGTAGAAAGCCCAGGAGTGGGACGGGGGGCAACATTTACGGTGAGTCTTCCCTTAATCGTAACGCCCAACCTAACCCATTATCTCTATTGAACTCCTTATACACTTGGCTTTTGAAGTTCGTTGTCCGTTACAACTGACCCCTGACAACAAGTCAGGATGTGAAGCAAGCCATGTTTTATTCGCGGCGAGCTTACATAGAGTGCATCGGTGTAGTTGCGCCGAGCAGTGAAGGACTCAGCATCCCAAATATCATAGCAATGTGCGCCACAACCAGAAAAATCGCCACCAATGTTGCATGGGTTTTGAGCTTCCACTCTTCAGCTTTACGTTTGCCAATCAATCCCATTTCCAAGAGCGACATCCCAAACAGAGGAACAACCCCCAGTAAATAAAATCCTACCGCGATTACATCAATAGATGTCCTCCACTGTCCGGCAATTGTAATCGGAATAACGGCTTTAAAAAACAGATAGAAAAATATAATTAGGAAGTACCAACCAACCAAGATACCTGCACCTTTATTAACTAGTCTTACGGTGCCTTTCATGTCGCGGGTAAACAGAATGTAGAGTTCAGTCACAGCGATAGTTTCTGCCAAAATTACCGGCACAGCCATGAAAATCAACAAATTCCAAGGCTGATTGACGGCTAAAAGCTCCATGTAATGTGTCATGTTCATGTTGGATATATTCTCCTAAGGTATTGGTCTCTCTGAGATGAACCATATTGTGCGGCGAAGTGAGAATTGTCTGAACGGCTGACGGCTCGCAGCAATCCCAAGCCGATCGCAAAGTACATTCTGAAAAGCATCAAGATATAGATGCAGCCAAGTTGTAGGATGCGATCGCGCGATTGTAGACTGGGGATGAGAACGTCTTTGGTGTAAGGTCAGCAATCCACACAGCTACTACTGAAAAAAATCTGTGTCATATTTTTGGTACGCTGATTTGACTAAATGGGGGAGATAGTGAGAGCAGTAGGGTGAATAGTGAGCAGAGTCGCGTTGAGAAGAGACGCTTGAAACGGAATTTGAATAAATAGTTGAGCATGATGGTCAACG
>DATNPC010000629.1:0-7066 GCA_036703375.1 Allocoleopsis sp. | reverse complement strand
GGCCACCGCCAGTTATGACAAGACAGCCAAGCTCTGGAATCGGGATGGAAAAGTGCTACACACGCTTATCGGGCATCATGACGCGGTCATCGGCATCAGTTTTTCACCAGATGGCCAGACGATTGCCACCGCTAGTAGAGACGGTACTGCGAAACTCTGGAATCGAGACGGTACACTCCTACACACCTTCACAGGACATAAGGGGCCAGTCTATGGCGTCAGTTTTAGTCCGGACGGTCAAACACTTGCTACTGCCAGTGAAGATAATACAGTGAAACTCTGGGAGCGGAACGGCAAGAATCTCAGCACTCTAGAGGGACATACAGCTGGCGTCTGGGCTGTAACTTTCAGTCCCAATGGTCAGATGATTGCCACCGCTAGTGACGACAAGACGGCGAAGCTCTGGAGCCGTGATGGGACTTTGATTACTACCCTCACCGGGCATAGTGCTGAGGTCAATGATGTCAGGTTTAGTCCTGATGGAAAGACCCTAGCCACCGCTAGTAATGACAAGACAGCGATTTTGTGGAACGTAGAGAATCTAAATTTAAATGGTCTACTGGCGCATGGATGTGATTGGATGCATACCTATTTGAAGACAAGTTCTCAGGCTAAGAGTAGGTATCACCTCTGTGAGTGAGTTGAGACTAAAATTGTAATCAAAATTATTGATTCCTTACTACTAGAATCCTCTAAGCTTCAGTTAAGCAAATAGCAACTTCCCCATACTTTTTGCTCCCAAATAACAGGAGCAGCAACTATCCTAAACCTAAAAATCATAGTCACAGAAATATCAGGAGGCATCATGACAAACCAACAAGAACCAGGCTCACTGCCAGATTCTCCCGATGTGAAAGATGATACACGAGTAAACGAAATTCTCAGTACACAGAAAGAAACAACGGCTGAACGTGGTGGACCGACAGCCGGTCAGGAGGGACCTCCAAAGGGTCAGGAGGAACCTTCAAAGGGTCAGGAGGAACCTTCAAAGGATCAGGGTCAATAGTTAAGGAATGCTCGATTACCAACTCCTCAACTATTCATTGGACGTTGCGCGATCGCGATTTGTATCCAGACCTTTTATCCGCTCATCAGCCTTCGCGCCTCTCTTCGATTGGGGAACCGCAGCTAGCTCCGATTGTAGGCTATTTCGATGTAAGAAAGGATTGTTAAAGAACTCCCCTGTTTGAGGGGGAAGTGCAGGGTCGAGAACAATTTCAGTGAGACTTTTTACCACACCCGTGAGGGGAATTGCCAAAATTACTCCCAATAATCCTCCCACTTTGGCTCCCAAAAGCAACGAAATAAAAATAATCACTGGCGATAGTCCAGTCAAGTTGCCCATAATTCGGGGGGCAATCAAATTATCTTTGACCTGCTGTAATGCAACCGCTACTCCTAATACTTCTACAGCTAACCACCAATCAATAAACGCCACGACACTCACAACTGTGGCAATTCCTAAACTTGCCCCAATAAAAGGAATAACCTCCATTACCCCGATAAAGACGGCAAACAGCAAGAAAAACGGCACTCGTAAGGCGAAGAAGGCAGGAGTGAGGGTAATCGCCATGAATAAACCCAACAACAGTTGACCCGAAACAAACCGTTGTAGATTTCGTTGCAGCGATTCGGTTAAACCCTCTTGGATTCTGGGAGAAAAGATACTGGTCAATGTTTGCCAAACTCGCTCGCCATCGATGAGCATGTAAAACGAAATTACCAGAATTAAAATAAAGTCCAAAAACCAGTTAAACGTACCCACTACTAAGCCTAAACCCGTAGACGCGATCGCTTCTGCCTGGGCTTGCACTCGTGCCAACAGCTGAGAACCCAAAATTCGCACATCAAACGGCAAATTCCGGGCAGCACTCCAAGTTTGAAAATCAGCCAAGCGCTGTTGGCCTTCTTCTAGTAGAGAGGGCAGATTGGTGACTAATTGCCGTCCTTGGTTAAACACTGGCGGCACCAGCGTCAGCGCAATGAATACCACGGCAACAGCGGCAACTAAGTAAACAACAACTGCTGCTATGGAGCGGGGCAAGAACGGTCGAAGTACAACTACGGCGTAGTTGAGCAAAAAGGCAATCAAAGCCGCTGTCAGTAATATGCTGATAATTTCACCCACATAACTTAGGGCGTTCAGCGTTACCCAACCCGTCACTAAAAGTAAAAGCCAAGTAATCAGGAACTGTTGGGCGGGTGAAAATATAGATTTCATCGAGACTCTCTAATTTGCGAAATCCACTCCCTACAGGGTAAGTGCCTGTAGGATGAGTACCATCACCCTATTATCTGCGATGACTTCGAGCTATACGTCTACGGTCACAATAGTACTCGCTGATTCTGGGTTAAACTGAGCGTTCCATTGTTTCAGCGCTTGTACTCCCATCTCTAGCGCTTCTGTCGCAGCCATACTAAATCCAGTCATTTCTCGTGCTGGTAATAGCACATTTTGTTCAAATTTAAACTCGCAGTCCTCTAGGTGCAATAAAAAACAAATAGGCTGTAATATCTGAATCTTGAATATCTCTTCTAATTGAGAAGACTTCAAGACACTGTGTTTTTTAAGATACAAGCCTAGAGGTTGATTGAGCGGATAACACCAGTACATTAATTTGTTCAGGACGCGATCGCTAACCCATTGGGATTCTTCTATCAGCAACGCTAAACCTTCATGGTCTGTTCGGTTCGTTGCCGCCACAATATGACCCTCTTTGAACCAAATATAGAGCGATACTGTTGTATCAAAAGATACCATTCCAGTTCTGTGGCCTCTTTCTATAAATTGAAACAGTTCTAATAAAGAAAAATCAATGAGGGAAGCTGCGATCGCCATATCAATGTATTTGCTACTCTAGGCAACTGCACTTTACCACTTAAGACAGAGGCATTTTTTTAAAAATTCTGTTAACTCCATTCATTATTTTGTTAAGAACGAATAAATTTAAGGTTCGTACAAACTGCTCACTGCTCACTGCTCAACTCGGCATCGCAGACAAAGCTACCACCGATCGCGGAAATTGACTCTTCAAAGCTGGCAGAATAGGACAAGGTTTCTTCTGCTGCAAGTTATCGGACGCACGACCGCTAAACGTATTCCAGCGAAATGGGCCCTTCTGAGCTGCCGACATCCAGAGCAAGCGCTTAGCCCGTGTCATCGCTACATACAGCAAGCGAAACTCTTCAGCCGTTTTCAAGTGTCCGGCCTGTTCCCACGCCTCCATTGCCAGAGGTAAGGGATACCGTTGATGCAGACTGGCGCGAATTTGCGCTCTTGCCACTTCGGCAAGCGTAAAATCTCCTAAAAACTGAGCGGCAGTCGGTACCCAAGGACTACCCGGCAGCGTATCTTCGTGCAAAAACGGCAGGAAAACATAATCCCAGTCCAGTCCCTTCGCTTTGTGCATCGTGATGACGGTTACCTGATTGGCACGTAAATAGCGAGAGTCGGCGTCTTCAGTTTCTACAGGTTCAAAACGTTCCGAATTGACGATTTCACTGAGAACTCCGATTGTGGCGTGCATCGAGCTGTTGCCATGAGTTTGTTTTACAATCCGTTCGGTTAATTTATCTGCCGTGGCTAGCTCGGATTGGTCGTAGTTTAAAGTAAGAGCGAGGAAGGGAATGAGCTGATAGTGGGGCAATTCGAGACGGGCACGCAGCAAATTGCTACAGTATTTGCGAGCTTGGCGGACTGATGGCGTCTGCTGGGGGTCGAGCGGGCCGGGGTAGAGGAATTGTTCGGGGAAGGTGGAGAGGGCGTTCAGGTCTTGGGTGGGAATGAGCTGACGCTTGACGAGGACTTCTAGGGCAGCTTTGAGGTAATCGGGGGAATGGGGGCGATCGAGAAATTGCAAGAGCGCTAACATTTCAGTAGGAACGTGAGAGTGGCGATCGCTTCCTTGCACGTCAAACACTTCAATCCCATGCTGACGTTTGAGATATTGCAGCTTATCCGCCACAAACGTTCCTTGGCGGTTCTCCCGTACTAATACAGCAGCGCTATGCTCAGGGTTTTGAGTCAAGAGTTCAGCCACCCGCTCTCCAATTAGTTCCACCGTGTGGTAAATGTCGCGGGGAGTATAGATTTCCAACCCTCGACCCACAGGCTGGGGATTCGCATCTTTTTGCGGGTCGCCTGCATCAACCGGACGAATCGCTTGGGGACGAAAGGCTTGTTCCTCACCCGTGAGTTGAGAGCGATTGACCCAGTTTAAGACAAAGTTTGCCGCATCGATGATAATTCGACTACTACGTCCCGCTTGGTCTATTGTGGCTAGACGACCCGTTTCCTGACACGCTTCGCAGAATCGATTGAAATAAACGGGGTCGGCTGGGGTGAAGGTGGAGTTAATCGCTTGATTGGGGTCGCCCACCCGAATTAAATTGAGTGGCGTGTCTGGGTTATCGGGGTCAGCCGCTAGGGTTTCTAACAGTCTAAATTGTAGGGGTGTTGAGTCCTGAGCTTCGTCTTCAAACACCGCGAAGAATTGCTTTTGCCACAGTTGCCGAATTGCATCATCTTCCAAGACTCGCAGTGCGGCGAGAATCATATCGTCGTAGTCGATCAGGTTGCGCGATCGCTCTACGGCTTGGTACTGTTCGTATAACCCGGCTGCGATCGCTAATGTATCGTAGGCATCCAGCGTCTGTTCGCTCAGTCTCCACAAATCTTGAGGCGATAACCCAGAGCTTTTGGCTTCGTGGATGACGATTTGGGCAATTTCTGGCAGTACCTCAGTTCTCAAGACAGACTGGCGGCGCAAGCGCTCGGTTTCTTCTCCATCAAACTGACGCCCTTCGAGCAATATAGAATAACGGCGCGGATTAGCGGCAATCCACTGCTCGACGCAAGCGCGAATTAAACGATGACTCTGATTCGGTGTAACCAGAGTTGCCGTATCGAGGTTGAGTCCCGATAATTCTGGATGACGGGTGGCAATATTCAGCGCTAAGCCGTGCAGCGTATACACCACAAAGCTATTTTGCGGTAGAAATAGGTCTTTAAGGTTACTGCGGATTTTCGCTTTAATACTAGCAGCCGCTGAACGGGTGAACGTGACAACGACAAGCTGGCGCTTGGCATGAAGTTGATGATGCGCGATCGCAAATGCGGCTGCCACCGCCATCCCGGTAGACTTCCCCGCCCCCGGTACGGCGGAAACGGCTAACTGTCCTCCCTGCCAGTCTGCCATGCTCTGTTGTCCGCGTCTCAAGCCATTGCGAAGTTTTTGCAAGGCCTGTTCGCGCAGCGCAGGTAAAGGCTGAGTCAGGGTTATCTGATTGTTGGAGTCATCCTGTGGCATTGGCTGTTGGTAGTCGTCGCAACATTGTAAGCTACAGCAATTTCACTAAGCTGGAGCTGAAAGCCTTACAATCGGGCTTGTTTTGAGCCGCAATATTAGTCATCCTAGCAACAGCCATGTTTTATGTAGCATTGATAGCCAAGCAAGCGATCGGTCAATGGGTTATTTGGGCCGTTAGCTTGTGTTTAACGTTCATCCTTTTCCCGTTGCCCACTTACGCCCTAACCGTGCAAGATGTGCCTAATCCCCGACAAGCATCTGGCAGTTGGGTAAGCGATGTGGCACAACTCCTCAGTTCTGATACTGAAGCTCAGCTCAATCAGATTATCTCGGAGTTAGAACGCCAAACCGGAGATGAAATTACGGTTGTCACCGTACCAGAAACAACTCCTGCATCCAGTCCCAAGGCATTTACCTCCAAACTATTCAACTACTGGACGATTGGCAGAAACGGGGTGCTGTTTTTGGTTTCCAAAAGCGATCGCCGCATCGAAATTCAAACAGGCTACGGGATTGAGGCGGTGCTGCCCGCGACTCAAGTCAGCGAGATTATCCAAAAAGAGATTCTTACTCAATTTAGACAAGACAACGTTGAAGGAGGCATCCTCGCTGGCACTCAGGCGCTAGCCGTCAAACTGGGTGCCAATCTAGCTAGCTTATCAGAGCTAACTGTCGCGACCAAGACTGCCACTAACTCCGATCGCACATCGGGTTTTGTCGCGCTAGGCATTCTTCTGATTGCGGCCTTAGTTGTCCCCTCCCTGTGGTGGTTCTCCTCCATCAATCGTAGAAGTGGTTTCATCGACAGCAGTAGTGGGGAGATAAGTGCTGGCGGCGAATAAAGCTGCGGGTTGTCAAATGCGACCGCTTTCTTAGTGCTAATGTGACTGGTGAGAGTTACATGACATCAATACAGTTCACTAGACTGTGAAAGAAAGTCTCCTTCCATTCTGGAGTGTGAGCGGTACGCTCATGCTCGTCTCTTACAAAAATCCTCAAATGCCCCCTAAATCCCCCAATTCTGGGGGACTTTAAATTTAGATTCCCCCCAGAATTGAGATCGCTGGCGAAATATTTCGTAATGTTGTGAAATGGCTGAAAGCCCCCTTGCATCCCCCAACTTTGAGGGACTTTGAAATCTTGTTCCCCCCAGAATTGGGGGGTTAGGGGGGCTGGAAAACCTTTGTCTCGCCGCCAATATTTCCAAATATTAAATTCGCCAGCAGTATCAACTTTGGGGGGCTAGGGGGGCGAAAGATGAAGCAGAGTAGGGCTTTCTCTCCTGACATATCGTCCTGGCAGAAGCCACAATTTTAGTGGTGTCGATCCCTAATGATGCAGAGTAGAAGTACGCTTAGCTTTGATACTCTGTACAGTTCCAGCGGATCGATGGGAACACAAATCAATCGGGTTACAACCTGAGGCGAGGAAAGCTCTATGGAACTGCTGCACGAATCTGGAGAGATTATTGCCCAACGGTATCGGATTTGCGCTCCATTAGGGCAAGGTGGGAGCGGCACAACCTACCTCGCTCGCGATCTAGAATGCGATCGCCAAGTAGCGCTAAAAGCTCTGTCACTGCGCCAAATAACAGATTGGAAGCGGTTGGAGCTATTTGAACGGGAAGCTCGCGTGCTAGCTCAACTCAATCATCCCGCTATTCCTCGCTACTTAGATTACTTCCACGTAGACACGCCGGACGATCGTTCGTTCTACATCGTCCAACAGTTAGCCGAAGGGCGATCGCTTGCTACACT
>DATNPC010000628.1:0-5805 GCA_036703375.1 Allocoleopsis sp. | reverse complement strand
AGAAGGTGAGATTGGTTGGAAAAGAATAGTTAATAGTTATTGGTTATTAGTCGTTTGTGATTAATAACCAATAACCCACTAAAACTGACCGTTGCCTTGGATAACCTGCTTGAGTGTAGTCAGTGTCTCCAGGTTAATCATGCCGCGACGGTATCCTTTTTGATTGGACATTCCCAGAAAAACGGCGTCCCCCCGCTTCGGATTGCGGGAAAAGCGTGGCGAGGAATTGATAAACACGGAGGCGCTATCAACACCTAAGGCAAACTGGCGACTTTCCTGATAGGATTCCGTTACCAGACAGTCAGCATGACTGCTACTGTACTGGTTCATCCACGCGATCGCTGATTCGATGCTATCCACCACTTTGAACGCGATCGTTTTATCGAGATAGGGTTGACCCCACTCGGATTCTGCCGCCAACTTCAACTGTTCGGGAAACTCGGCAACTAGCTCCTCATCCCCTCTGAGATCGAAGCCCTTTTCCTTCAGGCTGTTCCACAAGATTGCCAAGGATGAGGGTTTTTGATGGCGGTTGATCAGAATTTTTTCGATCGCGTTGACGGGGTCGGGTTCGCTGGCGTGGCTGTCTAAAATAATCCAACGCACCATATCTAGGCTTCCGGTCGCCGACCAGTACAGATAGCAGTTCCCCATTGCTGACTTCAAAACGGGGACTGTTGCTTGCTGCATCACTTGCTGCACCAATGTCGGTCGTCCGTAGGGAATGGCTAAGTTGATGTATCGGTCTTGCGTCACCAAATCTCGAATCGAAGCCCCTTGTTCTGACAGCAACAGTTCCAGGCACCCTTCTGGCAAACCTGCCTCTTCCAGACCATTTTGTAACGCTTGTGCGATTGCTTGGTTGGACTGACTGGCTTCGCTACTCCCGCGCAGAATCAAGCAATTTCCGGTTTTAATGCAAAATCCAGCGGCAATCGCGCCTAACTCGGGAAATGCCTCGTAAATTAACGCAATCACCCCTAGCGGTCTCAACTGGCAGTAGGTCTGAGAATCGTCCAGTTGATAGGATGCACTCATCACCCGCCGGATGGGATCGGACAACTCCCCAATGCGTTGCAAAATCTGGATTGTGGTTTGCAGTCGTTCGGGTGTCAGCTTCAGCCAATCTAAAATTAGCTCTGGCACCGCCATTTCTCGGCTAGCTTCCAAGTCTAAGGTATTGGCCTCCAAAATATCATCAAAGGCGTTTTGCAGCGCCTTGGCCATTGCCTGGACGCCACGGCTGCGGTCTACACCTCTCGTGGTCGCTAATGAAAGAGAAGCCCAATAAGCACGCTTAACAGCCCCCATTGGGTCGGATGGGAGGCTGCTACTGCTGCTACTGCTGCTATGTTGGTTGATATCCATGTGTTATGTTAACGCCGGTAAGCCAGCCAAACCATGAGCGCTGGTAGTACTGCCAACAGCACTGCCAGCAACGCCCAGAAAATGATGTTGGGTCCCGTTGGGGAGCGCAACGCCAGCGGTAACCAAACAATCAGAAGTACTAGAACAATGCCCAATGCGATCGGCAGATAGCTTTCCCCCAGACTGCCATGGGCGGTAGTCCACCGATGTCCCGTCCAGCGCCAAGCTTTCTTGTATGGGTAGCTTGTGGACAGTTGTTCGATTGTATGTCCACTTTCTTCGACAACAAAGATTTGCTGACAGCGATTGCAACCAAAAGCATCGGTCAGCGCGATCGGAATTAGAGAACCCCGACGCCGACAAGGACAGGGGTACTCAGTACTTAAATCAATCTTCTGAGCTTTCTGAGGTGGCACAGGCGCTATTTTAATATCAAATTACTTCAAGCAATTGTCTTAACGATTCTAGCCGTAGTGTTTGTCAGTCATGTCATGAGTGCGATCGCACTCGTCATACAGCACAAGTAGCATCCACGACCTTCTTTCAGGCAACGAAAAAAAACGCCCTTCTACTAAACTAATATTAACGCTTTCCATCAAATTGGCACATCTCGGCTTATCCCTGCCACGAGCCTACTCAGCTTTTGGTGCTACTGGCAAGTTAAACGTTCTTAGGAAAACGGTTCAGCAGTCAATCGCTTAACTACACTCTTAAAAACTTAGAAGACACGCTAAAGCGTGCCTTCTAAGCGGGTAACGCGATTCGAACGCGCGACATTCACCTTGGCAAGGTGACGCTCTACCACTGAGCTATACCCGCATTTCTCAACTTTACTTAGTGTCTCAGAGTTTTGAGGATTTGTCAACTCTTTTTGATGAGGAGAGGCGACCGACGCGGTCGCCCTTACATCAGAGCTTCTGAACTGACTCTGCGCGGTCTTCAGTTAATTCTGAGGCGATCGCTCGGTTAGCGGGAACCGGCAGTGCCTGAGTCGTAACTGCGCCGTCTTCATAAGAACCGTAGGCTGAGGTTGACCCATTGCCCTTGAATTGGCGCATTAAACTTGCCATTTCTAGAGCGTCCATGGCGTAGTCCCAGCCCTTATTGCTCTTGATCCCTGCCCGCTCTAAGGCTTGTTGCATGGTATCTGCTGTCACAACTCCGAAGATGACTGGCACGCCTGTTTGAAAACCTGCCGCTGCAATTCCCTTGGCAACTTCAGCAGAAACATAATCAAAATGAGGCGTTTGGCCTCGGATGATTGCACCCAGGCAAATTACGGCATCATAATGCTGGCTGAGCGCCGCTTGGCGAGCCATCAAAGGAATCTCAAAACTACCAGGCACCCAAATATAATCAACTTGAGTGCCATGGGGATTGGGATCGACACCGTGGCGTTTCAGGCAATCTTGACACCCCGCTAAAAGCTTACCGGTCACCAAGTCATTAAATCGACCAATGACGATCGCAAACCTTAGGGAGGTGGATGACGTAAAAGTTCCCTCGAAAACTGCCATGGCTATATCGTTAATTTAGAAATTCGGGATGTGGGTTATCATCCCAATCTACACCACCAAAAAGTTCAAAGCGCCGACTAAAAGAACCAAAGCTACCCAAATCCCAGAACCCAAGAAGATCAAATTCTTCGATTGATTCCAATTTTGGGGTGTAGCGTAGGCGACGGGAACGCCGACGATCAGGACAAATGACAGGATAACCAAGGCAGCAAGTGATAATTGAAATATGATAGACATTTTTTGTTCTCCAAGACGAGCGTTGAATTGGATAAAAACTGTTCAGCCCAACCTTGACTGATGTTAAATCCTTCCTGAGTAGTAACCTACCAAAAATTGGTCTGCTTTGTGAGACTTACTGATTCTTTCGATCCCGGCAGAGGTCAGGTTCTCTCCTGAACGGAGTAACAGTTCGCCGAGCGAGGAAGCATGCGGATTTGAGTGGAGGGAGAAGTACGCCCGGACAAACCATGGATCTTATTTTGTGCCATACAACCGCTGACTTTGATTCCCTGGCATCGGCCGTGGGACTAACGCGCCTGAAGCCGGGAGCTAAAGTAGTATTAACTGGCGGCGCACACCCCGCTGTTCGAGATTTTTTAGCCCTGCATCGAGATGAGTACGCACTGATCGAACGTCGGTCTGTCAAGCCGGAACAAATTCAGTCTATCGTTCTCGTCGATACTCAAAAACGCGATCGCTTGGGAAAAGCAGCTGAGTGGTTAGACCTTCCTCACCTCACATCCATTGAGGTTTACGACCATCACCTAGAGAGCGAAACCGATATCCCTGCCACCTACACTCAGATTGAACCCGTAGGCGCGACGACCACTCTGATTGTCGAACAGTTGCAGGAGGCGGCTATTAGCTTAACCATGGTTGAAGCGACCGTCATGGCATTGGGTATCCACGTCGATACGGGTTCGCTCACCTTTGACCAAACAACCCCCCGAGATGCGGCAGCTTTAGCATGGCTCATGGCACAGGGGGCCAATGTGCGACAAATTGCGGAGTACGTCGATCCGGGATTATCTCCCCGATTGCAAAAACTGTTAACAACAGCCTTAAACCGTTTGCACTCCAAAACTCACTTAGGCTATACCGTTTCCTGGGTACTCCTCGACACACCTGACTATATACCCGGTTTATCCAGCGTAGTCTCGCGATTGATTGAACTCACAGACAGCGATGCCTTGCTTCTAGCCGCTGAGTATCCAACGCGAGAGAGCGAGAGAAAGGAAGACATCGAGCAAGGGCAATCGGAGGATGGGGAGACATCTGCTCCTACACCCCTGTATCCTCTTACCTCATCTTACTTGACGGTAATTGGGCGATCGCGAATTGATGACACCAACTTAAACGAGCTACTCCAACCGCTGGGTGGCGGAGGACATTCCCAAGCCGCGGCCGTCAGACTGCGAGATGTTAATCCCCAAGAAACCCTAGAGCAACTTGTTAACCAACTGATCGCTCAAATTCCCCAGCCTTTAACCGCACGAGAGTTAATGTCGTCGCCAGTCCGCACGATTCGCCCGGAGACGACGATTAGCGAAGCCCAACGAATCTTGCTGCGGTACGGACATTCAGGACTTTCAGTTGTAGACGAAACTGACCAGCTTGTGGGGGTGATCTCGCGACGAGACATCGATTTAGCGCTGCACCACGGTTTTGGTCACGCTCCCGTCAAGGGGTACATGACCCAGAATGTGAAGACGATTACACCCGATACTTCGCTTCCAGAGATTGAGTCAGTGATGGTGACTTACGATATCGGGCGGCTGCCAGTTCTGGAGGACGAGCAGTTAGTCGGAATTGTGACTCGGACTGATGTTTTACGACAACTGCATCAAAAGGGCGAACGAGAGTGGGGGTTAGGAATTGGGGAAAATTCTTGTCCGCTGCCGCTGCCCAATCCTCAATCCGCGATCGCAAATTTGCGATCGCGCTTTGCCCGCCCACTTTGGAACGTACTGACCAAAGCTGCTCAAGAGGCACAGCAGCGAGGCTGGCATCTCTACCTCGTGGGAGGTGCCGTTCGGGACTTGCTCCTCGCCGATCCAGCTGAAACCTTGCTGTTAAAAGACATCGACTTGGTTGTAGACGGCTTTCATCGCTCCACGGATACGGGGGCTGGCGTAACCCTGGCCAGAGCGCTTCAGCAAATCTACCCAAACGTCCGATTGGACGTTCACGGGGCTTTTCAAACCGCTGCCTTGTTGTGGCACAACGATCCCGTCTTAGACTCCCTGTGGATTGATATTGCTACCGCTCGCACCGAATTTTATCCCTACCCTGCGGCTAATCCCGAAGTCGAAGCCAGCTCAATTCGTCAAGATTTGTATCGGAGAGATTTCACGATCAACGCCATGGCAATTCGGCTGACGGCTTCACCGAGTGGAGGCTTACCCCTTTTAGATTTCTTTGGGGGTTTGCTCGATTTACAGTCGCGCCAAATCAGAGTCCTTCACGCCAATAGCTTTATCGAAGACCCAACCCGAATTTACCGAGCAGTACGCTTTGCGGTGCGCCTCGACTTTGAAATTGAACCGCAAACTGAAACCTATATTCGCTATGCGATCGAAAGTGGAGCTTACGATCGCTCTTTGGTAGAGAATGACCGAGCGCCAGCCCTGCAAACGCGACTCAAAGCCGAACTGAAGCATATTTTACAAGCGCCTTACTGGGCAAGAGCCTTGCAACTATTGGCCTCTTTAGATGCCTTGCGCTGCATCCATCCCACCCTGAAACTCGATACAAAGCTGTGGTGGCAGGTTCGTCTGGTTGACCGTTGGCTGCGACGCTTCGATCCCGATCGACGCCTAGAACACTGGCAAATGCGGCTGGAAGTCTTAATTGCTCACTTAGCCCCCCAAGAGCGCGGATTGGTGGCGAAAAATCTTCAGCTGCCAGCCGACAGTATCGA
>DATNPC010000627.1:0-2599 GCA_036703375.1 Allocoleopsis sp. | reverse complement strand
ATCAGAAGGATTGGAATATGAGCGCAGAGCAACAGCCGTCATGGTTTTAGTTATTAAAGTTGATGTCCAATTGTGGAAAGTTATGAGGGAATCAGCCTAGTACCGCGCTTCACTCCGACGCTGTGAACCAAGGCGATCGCGTGTAGCATCGGTCTAAGAATTGCTTCTTATGTTGTCGAAGATATTGGTTAAAAATCAAAGACTCAATCCTACTTAAGAGGTAAGCCGAAAGTAAGAGGGACGCATTAAGGGGCAAATAAAGCTCAAAAAATTGTAGAGCCTGAAGTCCATCTATGTCTTAAGTTAGATAACAAAAAGGCAACAGAAGGGAAAGAACTGTAGCTAATCTTCATCTGGCGGGTGAAACGGAGGAAATATGGTAGAGATTCGACTGTTGCTCTATCTTGAGATTGATAAAAAAAAGTAGTGTTGGCGAGGGATTTTAGACAATCTTCACGAATGGAAATGAAAGTCGCAGTCAGTCAAGTCATGCATATGGTCATAGCCGCCACATCCTACAATATGGGACTCATCGCCTGCTCGATGTCAAAAAGCCAAGAAGCAAGGCGAGCAAAAGAGTTGTACACCGGGGATCTATTCAAAAAATCTAGGAGATACCTAGAACTGATGGGGGTGAGGTATGTAATACTCTCGGCAAAATTAGGGGTAATAGAGCCTGAAGAAATCATCTGTCCCTACGAATGCACTCTCAACGAGATGGACTTCATAGCGCGACAAGGGTGGGCGCAAAAAGTCGCAAGTAGAATCCAGGAAATCGAACCAAGGGGAGGGAAGTTGCTGATATTGGCTCCGAAAAGATACAGAGAATTTGTCAGTTATTTACCAGCCCAAAAGTATGAGTTAGAAGCTCCCCTAGCGGGAAAGAGAATAGGACAACAACAAGCTTGGTTAAAGCATCAAATTCAACTATTGCAAAGTCCGGCAACAATTCTCGGAGTAAAACAATGAAAAATTTAGCTATTTTGATGACAGCATTAACAATATTCGGAGTGCAAACAAGTGGAATAGCGTCGGAACAATTGATGGGTCGGCAAACTTGTCAACCCGTTGTTGTTAATTAAATGCTTTTATAGTTGGGATAGGAATGAATTTAATACAACCAATAAGGCTGTCAAAAATGACACCCTACCTGAAATATCCGGATGTGCGACGTTCTCAGCCCTATGTGGACTATCCAGGCAGCGGCAAGAAATGGGGCGAGTACAAAATGATGCTCGCCCTCTTAGACCCAGACACCCCAGCAATAATGCGGGAACTTGACGGAGCGGAGCTGAACTTTGGGCAAGCGATTGTGGCGGAGGCTGTGGAGCGCCACGACGATTACTGCTGCTGGTTCTACGAATTGACAGCAGGCGTTCTGGATAATAATTGCGTCAGTCCAGGCAAAGATAATTTTGTGTGCGAAAGGGCATTCTTTGAGTCAATGCTGCTTGAAGATGCCGAAGTCCTAATCGACTTAGTGCTGGAGGTGAAAATAAAGATTAAGAATCATAGTGCAAGAAAAATTGTCTGCCGAAGGGAGTAGAGAACTCATAATCACTGCGACACCGTAAGAAGTCGCGGACTACAAAATTGTTCCTCTAACTTAAGACGTACTCAAGAAGAAGGACTCGACAGCCGGAAACAGCGATCTATCTTTGAATTAAGCAAAAAAACGCATGAACCGCAGCCGGAGGTAAAAAGACGCCGATCGCAATTTATTCCCATCTGAAAAACTCCCATGTAACATCTACTCCCTTGATAAATCCCATCTGATACATCTGATAAATAGGCTTTCCACCCTTTAAAATCTCCTTCCGTTCGGGCGTTTCCAACGGGAGGATTTTTATTGAAACAGTTTTTTGACATATTGCGTGAGATTCGCGTGAGACTGCGGCTAGCTTACTGGCAAATGCCTTGCAAAAAACGCGCAATATAAGAAAGTGATATCGAAGTTTAGGTGGATTCGAGATATTGCATCCTGATGTTCTCTGTCTCAATCAACTGAGCCAGCATCTGAATTAACGCTTTCTTCTGGTCTAATGGCACATCTTCTCGCTCTAGCCAAAGCCGGAAAAGTCGCTTTAACCCATCAAGCTCAAGGGTCAAGTTCGTCTCAAAGAAAAATTTATCGCTGGCAAGTCGAGAATACAATTGCAAGTTTGCCAGCGCAACCTGCTGCCAATCGATGCCCTCGATCGCCGAGTGCGATTTTGGATCTAAAGAACGGATAAATTCACGCAGAACTTCGGTTTTAGTCCTGCTATGCAACTGGCAGTGGGCATCCAAAATCTCTAGTTCGGTCAAGGGTAGCCGAATGCCCAACGATTTCTCTTCTGACATACTCTCTTGTGACATAGTATTGAACGCTCCAGTCTTGCAAATTGCAGGACACGTCTTGCAATTTGCAGGATGTGTCTTGCAAATTGCAGGACAATATCTTATTATAGGGATGCGTTGGTTTTGGCGTAGCACAAAATTTTAGGACGTGAGTTGAGCGGACTAAACTTCATCGCTAGCGCTAATCTCTCCCGAATCGAATTGTCGTGCCTAAAAAGCAATGGCTCTTGTTGCACAACAGTTCAACAATCATTCTTCA
>DATNPC010000626.1:0-4520 GCA_036703375.1 Allocoleopsis sp. | reverse complement strand
ATTTAGTGTAGTCTGCTGAATTCTTAACTCTTAACTCAGAGGTAATTCGCGATCGACCCTAAAAAATGTCTGGAAATCTAGCGCTAACTCCTGTTGCGCTTCTCTACGCTCTCACGAGCGAAAAATAGATCCGATAAGCTAGATCCAACTGCTTCCTCCTTAGGAGGGATTTTTGACCCTCCCCCGACTCTCATTACGGGGAATTCTAAGAGGATGTTCCGCAACGGGTTAAAACTGCGTTGCTCCACAACCACTCTCTAATTTAAGAAGATTAATCCTTCTTGGGGCAGTCAAAGACCCCCTAGACACTCCGGCAAAGCCATTGTGCTTACTTTTGAGGCGCGATAGCGGAGCGGGACGAAGTCCGGCTGGGAGGTCTCCTCCCAGATTAAGTAGCGCCTTTCTTCCAATGTTCAGGGAACCATTCAAATCCGCATTAACCAGATGTCCATTTTTTGTCCGGTACAATCCCCTTTTAATCCGCTTACCAGAGAACTGGTAAGTCATGGGATTGTCGGCATTGTAAACAGGAATGGGGTCACCATCAACGGCACTAGCCTTACTGGTGTACGATTCTTCCTGTTCCGTGTAAATCAACCCGTATCGTTCGCACAGCGCTTTCAACTTAAAGCGCAAACTGTGAAACGGAATCTGAACAAAGTTTTGATTATTGCACTTGCCGATGTTGATTGCCTGTTTAATGCCAGGATTGTAACCAACAATCATCTGTGCGATCTGGTTGTCAATGCAGTGGTTCACTATAAACCGTGCCGTCTTGTTCAGGTAGTCTCTCACCTGATTGTTGCGCTTTACCGCCAGCTTCACCTGTTGGTTGGTAAAACCTTTGATTCCTTGCTTGTCTTTGATAGACTGCAAGCGAGCATTACGCTTGTTGAACCCTTGGTTAATCGATTTTATTGGTTTTCCATCCACAAGAAAGGATGCCCCGTTGGTATCAACACAAGCAGCAAGGTTGTCCACTCCCAAGTCAATGCTAATTACACTATTGGGATTAACTTCTACAGCTTCGGGTTCGATTTCGCTGATGAATTCCACCTCGAAGTATCGAGCGCTGTATCTGGGGTGAATACGAATCTCCTTAAGCGATTCATAGTTAATCCGGTCTGGGAAATTAATCCAGACTTCCCCAAACTCTTTCTTGAATGGCTTAGACATTGGTATCCGAAACTTGCCATCTTTGATAACCAGTCTCGGCACCTTTGTTCCACCCTTACGAGTAGACCACCCGCAGGGGATTATCAGCAAGAAGTACCCTTCTTTAGGCAGGTAGTGAGGAAGCTTAACCCGTTGTTGGTAGCTTCCCTCTTTAACTGCACTAATCAATCCGTAGAAGCTTTTAAATGTTCGGTCTACCACCTTCAAGGTCTGTTGAGCAATATCAGTGTTCAGCAACTGATAGTTCTCATTAACTTTGCAAGTATGGTAGTTCGACTCGTAGCGCAGGTGTTTACGTTCCTGAAAAAAGTACTGCCGAACCGTGTAAAGACCTACATTGTAGAGGTTTTTACTCAATCGGCACAACTCTCGCACAGCCAAGAATTCGGACTTATTCAGTTCTCGCACTTGGTTTTTTTGGGTCAGGTACATAACCCCTATTTCGCTACCGCAACTAGCATACAGCGAAATGGCAGCGACATTTCCTGCCTACCCGTTTTCCTCTCAGGGCTAAAGCCACTGAGTTTCCAATGAGGTTTTATTATGAGAAAACTAAAGTTTGTTTTACAGTCGCCTCAGCAAGACACAAACGCCAAAGTCCGAGTTTTTAAGCGCTTAGCGGCTTCAGTTATTGCCACTCTCGCCTTCACTTCAGTAGGAGCTAACTTTAAACCCACCCTAGCTAAAGCGAACGCTTCGACTACTCCATTGACCTCAAGCGTCGCTCAAGTCGCTTCGACCGTTGCTAGTCAAAACGTTATCCAACCCAAAACAACAACATCAGGATTATTAACTCGTCCCTCAACGCTAACACCCCTAGCTCAGCTGCAACTGAATACCACTCAACCTCAGAAAATTCAGGAAGCGGGTCTGGAAGGACTGATTCCGATCATTGTTATCGGGGGTCTAATTATTGGTGTTCCTCTGTTTTTCGGCGGACTCGTGGTGATTGGCGAACGGGAAGTCGGGATTGTTGTTAAGAAATTCGGCTATACAGGTCGAGGGCTACCCGCAGGACGCCTGATTGCTTTAGAGGGAGAGGCGGGATATCAAGCCGATACCCTCGCTCCCGGTTGGTACTGGGGTTATTTTCCTTGGCAATATAGCGTCCGCAAAGAATCGGTAACCGTCATTCCTCAAGGTGAAATTGCCCTGATTGTTGCGGCCGATGGTGCATCCATCCCACCACAACGCATTTTAGGTAAAGTTGTCGCCTGCGATAATTTCCAGGATGCTCGGAAGTTCCTCAAAGGAGGTGGCGAAAAGGGTCGTCAGCTAGCGATTCTGACGGCTGGTACTTATCGTATCAACACCGCCCTATTCACGATCATTACTGCCGCCAACGCTAACCATCATGGCATGAGTCCGGAGCAGCTGCGCGTGTGCAGTATTGCTCCTGACAAAGTTGGGATTGTGACAACCTTTGATGGCAATCCGATTGAATCAGGGGAAATAGCAGGTCCAGTTATCCCCGATCACGATAATTTCCAGAATGCTCAGAAATTCATCAGTGGGGGTGGACGACGCGGCTTACAGGAACAGGTTCTCCTGTCTGGTTCTTGGAACTTGAATCCGTGGTTCGCTGGGGTCAATCCAGTCGCCATGACGGAAATTCCCATTGGTTATGTCGGCGTGGTGATTTCTTATGTTGGCAAAGCGCAAGAAGATGTAAGTGGTGCGGCTTTTACACACGGTAACTTAGTCAATCCAGGACACAAGGGCGTCTGGGTTACACCCCTTTATCCCGGCAAACATCCGCTCAATACCCAAATTTTGAAAGTTGAGTTGGTACCGACCATTAATATTGTGTTGAACTGGTCGGGTAGAACGGAACGGCACAGCTACGACTCGAAGCTTTCCTCTCTGACCGTGCGGTCCAAAGATGGTTTTGCCTTCGATTTGGAAATTGCTCAAATTATCCATGTCGGTGCCTTGGATGCGCCCAAAGTCATCTCCCGTGTCGGTGCCATGCAGAATTTGGTAGACCATGTATTGCAGCCAACGGTGGGAAATTACTTCCGTAACTCGGCTCAATCCTATACAGTACTGGACTTTCTGACGGCCCGTTCGGAACGACAGGTGGAAGCGGCTGAGTATATTAAAACAGCTCTCCGTGCTTACGACGTGCAGGCAATCGACACCTTGATTGGGGATATTTTGCCGCCAGCCGAACTGATGACGACCCAAACCGATCGCAAAATTGCCGAAGAACAGCGCAAGACGTTTGAAGTGCAGCAAATGGCACAGACACAGCGTCAGCAGTTGGTGAGAGAAACCGCGATCGCAAATATTCAGCAAGACTTGGTGAAGTCCGAGCAAGGCGTCAAAATTGCCGAACTCAAAGCCAATGCCAGAGTCAAGGAAGCGACGGGGGAAGCCGAAGCGATTCGAGTCACAGGAAATGCGAAAGCCGACGCCTACCGTGCAGGGGTAGACGCTTTGGGTTCGCAAGGTTATACGGCATTGCAGCTCATGCAAATCATTGGCGATCGCAGCGTGCGTGTCGTTCCCGATGTTGCGGTTAGCAGTGGTGGGGCTGGTTCTGGATTAGTTGATGGCTTGCTGGGCATCATGCTGCACAACCAAACCAGTCACTCGAATGGAAAGCATTCATCTGGGCCTGCTGTTCCCCCCGTCAAAGAATCAATCGCAGCGGAGTTAGAGCCTTCATCGTTACCCGCGATCGCTGAAGTAGATCCTATCCGAGTAGAAAGTCCTGCCCCGACAACGGTGTCCCAACCCGCCAAACAGTCTGCTACAAGGACACCTCCACCACCTCCACCCAAAACATCGGTTGATTCATTCTTCAACCAGTCGGCTCAAGACGCTCCACCCTTACACTAGGGCGAGAAGGCAGGAGGCAGGAGGCAGAAGGCAGAAGGCAAGAAAGCTTGTACAGTATTTTCACCTTTTTCACCTGGATAGTTATTTCTGCCTGCTTGTACTAGCGTCTGGGTTGAAAATTAAAGTAGAGGAAAAACTCCTGCTTTAATTTTCTTGAATGAGCTATTGTGTAAACCCTGATTGTCCAAAGCCGCACAACCCTGAACGCAACAAATTCTGTCAGGGTTGCGGCTTTACTTTATTGTTACAAGAACGTTATCGTGCTATCGAGTTAATCGGTCAGGGTGGATTTGGTAGAACGTTCCTAGCGGTGGATGAAGTTCAATCTCTATCTCCATGCGTGCTGAAGCAACTGTGGATGAAAAACCTAACTTCTGAATCATCCGAAAAAGCGATCGCTCTTTTTCAACAAGAAGCTGTTCTCCTAGAAAAATTAGGTCATCATCCGCAAATTCCCACCTTTCTGGCACACTTTAAACAAGACAGCTGTCTCTACTTGG
>DATNPC010000625.1:0-3836 GCA_036703375.1 Allocoleopsis sp. | reverse complement strand
GAGGTTTTATCCAGTTAAACTACGCTCTCATTGGCGCGGGGACTGAGATTTGAACTCAGATCATCGATTTTGGAGATCGAGATGTTGCCGTTACACCATCCCCACATACGATTTGAACTTTGAATCCAAAGTCTGAAATTCAAAATCCAATGGGTCGGGCAGGAGTCGCACCTGCAATGCGCCTTTCGGACGCGGCGATTTTACAGACCGTTGCCTACGCTAATAGGCGAGCCGACCCAGGTAAAAAGGCGGAGAGGACAGGACTCGAACCTGCAATGGGTTGCCCCATGCTTCCTTAGCAGGGAAGTGCTTTCAGCCATTTCAGCCACCTCTCCAGATAGCCCCAGGGGGATTTGAACCCCTCGTTTCCGCCTTGAGGGGGCGGCGTCCTAAACCGAGCTAGACGATGAGGCTTTGTTTACCCTTTAAATACCGATAACTACCGTTATGAGAATTAGATCACACTCAACTGATTTAAATGATGAGCCTTCATTTCCCAGTAGGAGTAGCAGGACTTGAACCTGCGACTAGTCCCTTATGAGAGGACTGCTCTACCTCTGAGCTATACTCCCAAACAACGACCCTAAGGGGATTTGAACCCCTGTCTCCGCTTCGACAGAGCAGCGTCCTAACCACTAGACGATGGAGCCTTGCGTACCCAGTGGGAGTAGCAGGGGTCGAACCTGCAACATTCGCCTTAAGAGGGCGCTGCTCTGCCAGTTGAGCTATACTCCCATGCACCAGATGATTTGCTTTCTTGAAAGGTCGAGGTGGGATTTGAACCCACGAGAAAAATATCAGTTTTGCAGACTGACGCCTTCAACCACTTGGCTACTCGACCTCGTTCATCAATCTGATAGCCCCAACGGGACTCGAACCCGTATTGCCTGCTTGAAAGACAGGTGAATTAGCCCTTATTCGATGAGGCCATTTGGTGGGAGAAGGAAGTTTTAAACTTTCCTAATTGCTGTTGAGCGGGACTAACCGGACTCGAACCGGCGACCTTTGCCGTGACAAGGCACTGCTCTAACCAACTGAGCTATAGCCCCAGGACTCAATCAGCAATCCCCACTAGATTGTTGGGAGCGTAGCAGGTGTTAACCCTAACCTCTTTTTGTCAGAGGAAATCGACTATTGTTATGAACAGGTTTGAGAGACACCTGGACTAACTCCTAGTTGAGCTACGCTTCCCTTCAAGACTTCTGTGCCTATGGCTGTTAGCACAGATTGATGAATTAAATGGGTGCTTTCTTATTCAGTTTTCAAGGTTCAGTAAAAGATTAGGAAATTTTAGGGAAAGAACCGACGTTCTAGCTGGTATATCTGTCTGATATTGTGATAGCGAACGTTGGTTTGTACTTGATTGATGTGTGCAGATGACCGTTGTTCTCGCTCTCTTTCATGTTTTCTGAAAGGAGGTTTATTGGGTCTGTTGTTTGACTCTCGCCATGGTCTGGATTGACCGGGGAGTCGAATCAGTAGTAATAACATAGTGCTTTGGAGTAGGAGTTTTTAGCTCCGTTCTTTGCTTCACTACATTTATACTACATAAATACTACAAAAAGTGTCAAGGGTTTTGGGAAAGTTTTTTTTGAAGTCGTAAATGCCTTACCAGGACTGTAATTGAGCGAGAAGAGTATAGAGAAGAGTTGATCGCGAATTGAAGTATTTTTCTCTTAGTCCTCAATACGGAGAGCCTTGCACACAGCCAAAATAAAGGGGAGGTAGCATCAGCATTGCCGTGCTACCTCTCTCGCATTTAATTGACTCGCGATCGCGTTTGCTGCTTAATTAGGGAAGACAGCGAGCGCGAGTTTGAGACTCTTCCCAGAGCTTGATCAGGAAGAATTCGATCGCGTAACTCATCGATGTTACAAACACACCTTCGGCACCATCGATGTCAGATGTCATCCAAGTTCCCTTGAGGCTGACTTCGATGTACTCTGCATCGCAGATCGTTAACGCGATCGCATCTTCTCCTTCTTGCTGCCGTTCTAGATGACGCAACTGCGGCATATCCGCTGGAAGCAGAAAGGATGCTGTGCTGGATTCGACGCAGAGATTCGTACCCGCTCTTAGCGCCAGAATCACTCGTGCCGTGACCCAATCCTCAAGGGATTGAGCCAGACGCTCCATGTAAAAGCCATTTTCGGTGTAAGTGAGTTTCAGCATCAGCTAGTCTCCTGCTACTCCAGGTTTAAGTGCTGTTCGCGCCAGAACTGTTCGGCGAAGGTAACAGCTGGGTGCATTGGCGCTTTAGGCGTGGTGCGTAGTTTTATTCCCGCTTGTTGGGGAGTGCGATCGCCTTTTCGGCTATTACACCGTTCGCAAGCTGTAACTACGTTGTCCCAAGTGTGTTTTCCGCCTTTTGAGCGAGGAATTACGTGATCGAGCGTGAGCTGTCTAGTGCTACCGCAGTATTGGCAAGCGTGCTTATCGCGCCGTAAGACTTCCCGTCGATTCACCGGAGGAACTCTCCAAACTCGCTCAGTATCAGTAATAGTCAAGCGAATGTGTTCGGGTACAAACAACACCACACTGGGTGAATGTACGCGGTAGCCCGTACCGTTGGAGAAATCTAGTGGTTCAGCTTTCCCCGTCACCAAAAGAGCGATCGCTCTTTTGATATTGACTCGACTGACTGGTAAGTAGTTCTTGGAGAACACCACCACCGATTGCCTTAACACTTCAGTTGCGCTCGTCACGGTTTGACTCCTTATACTCAAAACCCCCGCTTCTTCTGGTTAAGAGCGGGGGTTTGAAAAAACTCCTAGGGTCTTCTCTTCCTATCTCGGTAAGGCGCGTTTTCGCCTGTACCTCCCGCTGCTCGTATCTAGATGTGGATCGACGACCAGGAAACTCCCGGCGTCTTTATTCAATTGATTTCCAATACCGGCTTCAGGTTGTTCTATCGAGCTATACCTGCCCTCAAACAAAAATTCCACCCGTGCTGTCTCTGATTGTTGCCAACCTCGGGGGCTAGCAGCATCAGGGCATAGGGTGGAGAGAGATAGGTGAAGGCTCACAGAAGGTAAATGGTAAAGATGGATTTGAAAGCTGACTTTTACATACTACACTGGTATTACAAACATGTCCAGACATTTGGAGGAAAAATCATGATGATGCGTACACTGACTAGGACGGCGACCACCGACATGGAAGTTACCAGCATCCGTTTGGAGAGAGAACTGAAAGAAAAACTCAAAGAACTCTCCGGCAATCAGGGATATCAAGCTCTCATTCGAGATGTCCTCTGGAATTACGTACAGCAGAAATCCGGCGATTATCGACCCGAATTTTCCAGATCAGATATTCGAGCCAGTATAGAGGCAACAGCCCAGCAAGAAGAGCGCTGCGTACTCACGGGCAAGTTTATTCGACCACACGATCGCATGTTATTGGGGCTGACTATAACGGGGGACATGGTTCCTCTTTCGCTAGAGAGTTTATCCAACGGTTAAAATCGCGTCCTTTTACGTTGCGTAGGGACACCCCAACAGGGTGTCCCATCAGCTGTCAGCCAGCCAAATGAAAAGTACTTCAAAACCGTGGGCAGGTTTTCATTTTTTCAAAGGTGTCGATGTTACGCAATAGCAACCAGAGATACCAACATTACTTTAATTCCGTTCAATAATTGGACAAATTGTTGATTCAGGAGGTTCAGGAAGGACTGACCAACCTGACAGAAGTCCCTTTAAGGCATCATGTAAAAATAACTTGAACAATTTCCCTCAGAGTTAGATCATGAGAATGTAAACGAATTAAAGCCTGATATGTCTGAGAACCAGGTAGTCGAAAGCATTCAAGACAAGTATGATTCGTTATTGCCATATTTG
>DATNPC010000624.1:0-46513 GCA_036703375.1 Allocoleopsis sp. | reverse complement strand
TTCCAGCGTCATATCCTGTCGAGCAATCGTGTAAAGTGCCACCCTTACCAAATAAGGATGTCCTCCCACCATTTCCATGAGTTGCTCAACCTGGGTTGCATCCCAGTCCAGCCTGTGCCGTTGCGTCAAATCCAGTACCTGCTCTGAGGTAAATTCTGGCAACTCAATCGGTAAGCCTACATTAAACGGCGACTGATTGATATTCATTGGAATATAAACTTCCGTGGAATGTACCACCACCAGCCGCAATTTTTTCCAAATGTCGCGATTTTTTGCCTCTTCATGCCAAGCGCGAAGGAGGGCAAAAAAATCAGAGGCGATGTCTGGGTACTCGAACACCAAATCGACTTCATCCAACCCCAACGCTAACGGTTTATCGATTTCGGCTAAAAGATACTCTTCAAAATACGCCGTGCAATTATCTTTACTACCAAAAATGTCGTCCCAATAGTCTTTTAACTTATTGGCAAGCTTCAACCGCCGTCCGATGCTGGCACAAAACCACTGAAGAAACTTATCTAAATCGGCAAACACTTTGGCATCGGCTAACTGAAAACTGAGTGGAACCTTGAGACAACCTTTTACTTCTGCCTGCTGAAGAACTCGCGCCATTAATGATGTTTTCCCCATCTGCCGAGGCGCTTTAATCCGAATCAGAGAACCGGGTTTTGCGATCGCTTCATAACAGCGTGCTTCAATAGGAGGGCGCTCGACGTAAAATGCAGAAGCTAAGTCCACTTGCCCCCCTGGTAATTCTACTTCTGCGAATGGCAGAGGAGGGCAATCGAAACTTTCTACAGTAGGAGATGCGGCGTGCGGTTCCTCCGGTGATTCTGTCGGTTCTGTCGATGCTATTTGGGGATAAGGTATTGCGCCCTGAGCATCTTCTGCCAAAAGACTGAGGAGTTCCTCCAAAATCACGGGGGTGTCAGCAGGCGAATTCCATTCCCGTTGTTGAATTTGGTAGAGATAGCCGCGCAAGTCATAGTTGAGGGGCGCAGTCATGGGAAAGCACACCCGGATGGGTAAGATGGCAGGTTTCCCTTCAGGACGGCTAATGCGTAACTCTCTCGCCCGTCGCACCTCTTCCGTCACCATCTCGCTGCCTACTGATTTTGCCGATAGTAGCAGCAAAAAGTAATCCGCTCGCTCTAATTCTTCGTCAATCCGCTGTGGCCACTTTTGCCCCAAGCGTATGCTAGCCCCTGCCATGAAGGGTTGATGTCCGGCGGCTTTTAGAGCTTCGTAGAACTCCTTGGCTAGGCTGAGGTCGGGGTCTTGAGAGCGATAGCTGATAAATACTCTGGCGCTGCGGGAGGCGGATTCCATAAGGTATCAGATTCTCGTGGAGGCAGGAGCGGCTCCAAGTGTTGAGCATTTTTATCGTACTCTGGGTGGAAGCTTCCCCCAAGTTTCTTTAGTGGCGAGGAATTTTTATACCTTTCTCAATCATCTATGGGTGGGCATTGCCGATTAACGATAGAACCAAGTTTTCAAGTTCTAGTCGGCAATGCCCACCCTACATGCTGGATTCATCCATGGGGACAATCCAAAATTGAGGGATTCAATTCAACACCAAAAACTTCTGAAAATACTGTCGCGATATCCTGACGCACTTGCTCCACAGTAATACCAGGGATGAACTGAGCGAGACTGCCAACGGGTTTATCGGCAATGCCACAGGGAACGATGCGCTCAAAGCCAGTGAGCTCGGGGCAAACATTTAAGGCAAAGCCGTGCATTGTAATCCAGCGCGAAACTTTGATGCCAATGGCTGCAACTTTGCGCCCTTCGAGCCAGACACCCGTCATGCCAGAAATGCGATCGCCTTTTAGTCCATAAATGCCGAGAAGCTGAATTAAGACCTCTTCCAACTGGCGCAGGTACCAATGCAAGTCTTGCTGGTAATGTCGCAAATTCAAAATGGGGTAGCCGACAAGTTGACCGGGGCAATGGTAAGTTACTTCACCACCCCGCTCGACCCGATGCAGTTCCCAGTTTTTCTCGACTGTCGGGTCAAACTTTAGAAACTCCAAAGTTGCTCCCTGTCCCAGAGTGTACACGGGTGGATGCTCTAACAACAGGAGAACGTCATCAAGAGTAGGGTCTTGGATGCGAGCGGTAACTAGCGATCGCTGCTGTTCCCATGCGATCGCATAAGGAACCACACCCAGATTGTATAACAAGCATCGACGCCTCACCTTCCACTCCTTCTCCTTCCATCGCTTTCCTGTTGACCCACACTCAAGCCGATTCTTAAAAAATTTTGAATGCACATTTTTTTTGTTTTGTCTAGATATTTTTAAGGGGCAACAAGTGACAAATCATGAATGTCAAATAATGCAAAGGATTCTGAAGAGAAGTCAAAGGCATCTGTTCTCTAGAATACAAAGTGCTACCGTGAAAGTATCCTCCAAGAGCAGCACCCTATGCCGAGCTGCCTAAGAGTTAAACAGCACAAGTATGGAGTAGTTCAGTATGAAGCTTGTGATCCAGGGCAAGAACATCGAAATCACCGATGCGATCCGTGAGTATGTGCATCAAAAAATTGAAAAGGCGGTTAATCACTTTCAGAACATTACCACTGAGGTGGATGTACATTTATCAGTAGCTCGCAATCCCCGGATAAATTCTAAGCAGACTGCTGAAGTGACGATTTATGCGAACGGTACCGTTATTCGAGCCCAAGAGGGTAGCGAAGACTTATACGCCAGCATTGATTTGGTCGCTGATAAAATTCAGCGCAAACTGCGTAAATATAAGGAGAAGCAGCAACACAAGAAAACTCATGCTCTGCCCAAGACGGGTGTAGTGGTCAATGAAGTTCCAGTGGTAGATAATTTGATTGGCGATCGCACTCCTGAACTACCCAGCGAGGTTGTGCGGATGAAGTATTTCGCCATGCCACCCATGACGCTGGAAGAAGCGTTGGAACAACTACAGCTCGTGGATCACGACTTCTACATGTTCCGAAATGCCAAAACAGGCGAAATCAACGTTATTTACGAACGGAACCATGGCGGCTATGGCGTGATTCAGCCGCGCAATGGTAATGGTCAAACTAACCCAAAAAATGGTAAAACCGCCCAGGGCGTTGAACCAACAGTAGAGAAGTCTAGCGTATTCTAACCTTCTTGCCCCAGCAAAATTCCTCTTTTGATTGATACTCCCCTGCCGCAAGGCAAGGGGATTCTTGTGGTAGAGCGTCATTCGGCTTGTCGCACGGGCAAGATTGTGTCTAGAACACGTCTTTTTCCAAGTCACGTTAGGCTTCGAGTCACGGCTGAGGCGGAGGGTCAGCGACCTTCTAAGCACGCCGACTCAACGGTCTTCGCCGTAACTGTAAAATATCAGAATAGAGTTTTTCGATCTGGGTAATGTTGCAGCTTAGAGTGTAGCGTTCTAAAACCCTTGCCCTAGCTTTTTGACCCAGCAGCGCTGTCCATTCTGGGTGATCGCGTAACTGAGGTAAGAGAGTACGGAGTTGAGAAGTCACCCAATGAGTATTGAGTACCACGCCAGCACCATTCTCTAAGACTTCTCCATCCGCTCCCGCATCCGTTGCCACGCAAGCAACCCCGCAGGACATAGCTTCTAGTAAGGATAAGGACAGTCCTTCTAAAAGAGAGGGCAAAATAAACACGTCAGCAGCTCTTAGAATATCAATCCGTCGCTGCTCCTCTGCCACGAATCCCTGCCAAATAATGCCGTATTCTTCCCCATAGAATGGCATGAGAGAAGCTGATAGATGCCCATTACCAACAACGACGAGCTTACTCGATTCGCCGAGATTCGACTGTCTCCAAGCGCGGAGTAACGCCTCGACATTCTTTTCTGCTGCAACTCGACCCTGATAAACAAACAAGCGTTTGGCATTGACTTCTAGCTTGAAATTGGAAGGGCCGGGAGAGAATTTTTGAATATCCACTCCATTAGGAATGACAGCTAGCTTGTCGGGTGGTACGCCCAGACGGACTAGAACATTACGCTGCAACTGAGAAAAGACGATAACTCGGTCGTAGCGTGCCAGAAACGGCGCATAGATCTGATAGGTAAATAGCTGCGTTCCTGATTTCAGGTTTCGTCGCTTTCCATCAAAGGGGGGATGGAACGTGGCGACGAGAGGGACGTTGAGTTCCTCACAGATTTCTGGTAACAAGAAATCTAACGGCGACAGTGTTAGAGAGGCATGGACTAAGTCAGGTTTCAGTTGCTCAAGCGATCGCTTCAAGACTTTGGTAGCTTTCAGCGATGGGATGGTGTAGACCTGAGATTTATACAGAAACGGAAGGGATACTTCCTGGCAACCCGGCCAGGTTTGCTCCTCAGCTTCTTCCTGGGCAAAGTGAAGGAAACTGACGTCGTAGCCCCGGTCGAGTAGGGAATTGGTAACTTCTCGACCGTAAGTAACGTTACCGCAAAAGGGTGATTTTTTTCCGAGCCAAGCGATATGCATTCAAGTTTGGGTATCGAGTCTCGATTTGTCAGGTGGGGTTGACATTAGATAGTCATGTACGGGAAATATACCAGTTTAAGACCCCTCCAGCGATCGCGAGTGCGGCCAAACTAAACAAAACTGCCTGTAACCCTACAATCGTTTCCGCAAAACCAGCTAAGGCGAGAGGCAAACTCAAGGCAATATTGACGACATTATTCTGTAAACCAAAAACTTTTCCTCGCATTTCTTGAGGCGTTTCCGCTTGGATTGTCGTTTGCATGGGGATACCTACGAGTGACCCAAACGCCCCCAAGAGGGTTGTCATCAGTAACGCCAGCCACAGATGATGAGAGAATACCGCCAAACCAGCCAGAGCCCCTGCCATTCCGATCGAACCATACAGCCCTAAACGAGCATGCGATAAGTGCTGACCCCAGTGACCTAAAACTGCTGCACCACACGCTATCCCCACACCCCCTGCTGCCAGTAAAAATCCAAACTGTGAGCTTTTCATGCCAGGGAGAGTTTCTGCCAACCGAACCGCGAGAACGGACAAAGCCGCAAAGACAGAAAACAGAATCACCAGTTGAATCAGGGCATTGCGGATGCGTCGGTGGTGTTTGACATAACGCAGTCCATCCCAGATGTCGGCAAAGACGTGAGGCGTCTCACCTTTTGGCGCTTCTTGGCTTTCACCCGTGTTTAACAGTACCAGCAATAGCCCAGCGATCGCATAAGAACCCCCGACAACCAATTCCTTGCCAAAGTCCCACCCAATGCCCAGACGATGTACCAGAGTATCTGTAAGTGCCAATAGCGGATCGCCCACGGCAAAACCCACAATCAACGAGGCCATCATCGTTGTCGTATACAGCGAGTTAGCCGAGAGCAGGTTGCGAGGCTTTACGATCAGCGGAATTACCGCCTGTTCGGCTGGTGCAAAAAACTGCGTCAGCGTGGAAACCAAAAACGTAATTCCTAATAAAATATAGAACCCTATCGGTAAGTTGTAGAGAGGTTTCCAGCTGTGAGTCATCCACAGCAACACGGGAACCCCCAATACCAAGAGGCCTCGCAGGAGATTAGTGGCTACCAGAACGGCTTTTTTGGGCCATCGGTCTACAAATACACCCGCCACTGAACCAAACAGCACTGCCGGGATGGTAAAAGCCACCATCAACGCCGATACCCAGCCGCTGATGCTTTGATTGGCATCTTGAAAGCGACTGGCAATGATGGCAATCATTAGCACGAGATAAACTTTATCTGCCAGCTGAGAGAAGACTTGACCGCTCCATAGGGTCAGGAATTCACGGTTCCTCAAAACCGGCACAAATCCCAAACTTAAGGAATCCGCAATTTCGGCATCATCATTGGGCGGAAAATCAGGGGCTGCGGTCTGCGATCGCTCTTCGGCTCCATAGGAGCTTGGCTTCGCCATAGGGTCAAACTTTTCTTCAAGAGGAGATGTTGTGATTCGATCGGATTCAGATAATCGCATTCTCAATTTTCGGGTGTGGACGGCACGGCTGTTTACTAAACTTTAAAAATTAAGCGCATAGATATATAGTTTCATAAATAAGAATTTGATAAAGCATCGACCAACGCGGCTGAGCGAATCGATCGACCGAAGTGATACTGAGCATACTCTCTTAAAATTTTCTCCAGTTTCACCCAAGCCTGATGCACAGACTCAGGCGGAGATAACCACCCCTGTTGGTTCGGTAGTCCTGAATTGGGCTGGGGTAATTCAGCTTCCCCTAGGGTTTGGAGCAGAGTTAACTCCATCGCATCCAGTTTGGTGTTGATGCGGGGCGGGGGTGAAATTTGGACATCCTCGTCGCGGCTAGGAGCGATCGCATCTGCTCGAACACCAATGGAATAATGCGATCGCATTACCTCTTGTCGAGCGTTATCGTCCTGCTTTGCCAAGCTGCGTTCACCAGGCTTGACTAATGCTAACGCTGCCGCTTCAGCCGATTGCCCTTCAGAGGTAGCACGCCGTGGTTGCCACTGGCCCGATGCATCCGGTGTCAAACTGACTGTCCCTCCGGCATCAACACTAAATCCCACGCGCCAATCTGGATTACTATAATCTGGATTGAGGGCATGCTGAGTGATACAACAAACCTGTACTTGAGGCGCAATGCCTGCTAGCGCTAGCAGGTGAAAGATGCCATGGGATAAGTGTGCCAGTACAGCAGACACTCCCAACTCACCAGAGGTACTGGGTAATTCCTCTAAGCGCCTTAAATGTTCGTTGAGCAGTGCGTAAAGTTCCTCTTGGGGGTGTTCGCTCAGGGCATGGCAGAGAACTAACTCTGCCAAATACTGGCTTGCTGCCAGCTTACTCAAATCTTTACTCAAACCTGGGTAGGTTTCCAGGGTTTCGGCTTGGGTAATTTTATCGAGCGATCGCCCTTTCGCCAGCAACAGCTCGTTGACGACAAACAAGCTACTCCTGCCCCCTAGTTTTGAGTTCTGCTTGCGCGCCCCTGGTGCCACTACCCGAATTAGACCGTATTCCCGTGTCAAAATCGTGACTAATCGGTCTGCTTCGCCCAGCGGCATAGCTTTGAGATTGATTCCAGTGGCTTTGTAAGTTCGACTCATGAGCGATTTGGGATTTTAGATTTTCGATTTTGGATTAAAGACAAAGCCAGAGGCGATATTCTGGGTAACTCGACTGCTTCTCGCCTCACCCCCCCTTGTTTTAACCAAAATCAAGGAGATTCCTCTCGTTCCAGGGTATCGCGCTGTCGCAACAATTCAGGTCCGCGAGATGTACCCAGCCGCGTCGCCCCCGCAACAACTAAATCTAAGGCTTGCTCGATTGTGCGTATGCCCCCAGATGCTTTGATACCAATATTGCCTCGCGTAATTTGGCTTAACAGACGAACGTCTGCAACTGTAGCACCTCCCTGCCAGCCCGTGCTGGTTTTCAAAAATTGCGCTCCAGCCTCCATACATAGTTCCGCAGCTATGCGTTTTTCTTCATCTGTCAGGAGGGCAGTCTCCAGGATCGCCTTGACCGTTTGACCCGTTTCTTCGCAAATTTCAGCGATTTCGCGATAAAGTTCGTCAGTTTTTCCAGCTTTTAGTCCACCAATATGAATAACGATATCCAATTCCGTAGCACCGTTTTCTACTGCCTCTTGAGCTTCGTAGAGCTTGGCGGTTGGTGTAGTGGCACCGGTCGGGAAACCAATGACCGTACAGACTTTCGGTTTTCTCCCGTGAAGAAGTTCAGCCGCTCGCCTCACATACACCGGACACACGCAAACCGCCGCAAATCGAAATTGATCGGCCTCATAGCACCATTTTTCGACCTGCTCGGGTGTTGCCGCCGGGTGCAGCAGTGCATGATCGATTAACGGCGCAATATCTATCTCTGGATAGTCCTTATCCATCGCTTTGTCTACCAGCGAATCCTTCTTCTATCAAAATAGTAAGATATTAAGAAAACTTAAAAGAATTTTCTCAAAAATCGCTAGTTTTTGATTTCAGTCTCGGTCACTGCTCACTGCTCGCTGTTAAACGCTGTATATTTGCCGCCTAGTGCTTCGACATCGGAACAGGCGGCTTGAGGGTCTGGTTTTTAACGCAGAGGACGCTGAGGTTGGCGCGAAGGTACGCTGAGTTTTTTGAGTGGGTGTATTGGGTTTGCTATGGACTATACCTTTCTTGCTTCTCGATTTTCGTTTAAGTCCCGATAGGGAATTCTGACCCATTCCATCACCCATTACCCGTTCCTCATTACCGCAAAATGCAGTTAGGAGATGGGCTTAGAACTTGTCATATATCCTTGGCTATGCCATACTTTCACAAAAGTACTGTAAATCGATAGACTTATCGTAGATAATATGTAGAGCGGAGGAGAAATGCTAAGAGACTCTCAAGGGCTGGACGTGACAACAGATTCAGCAGAAGCGATCGCGATCGTTAATGAGTACATGAACCAGTCTCTGGGCTATGGCAAAGATGCCTTAGCCATTCTCAAAGCTATTGAAGCCGACCCCAGATGCGCGATCGCTAATGCCTATGCCGCAACAGTCTACTTGTCTCATGAAAGTGGCGAATCTCGTCAGAAAGCCCTACTCTACCTCAACGCGGCGAAGAGGTATAAAGACAGGGCGAATGAGCGCGAACAACTTTATATCAGGGCGATCGAAGCCTGGTCGATTGGTGCGATTGAACGAGCGATTGCTTACCACGAAGAAATCGCCCAAAAGTATCCTCGCGACCTTCTCTCCGTTCAAATGGGTCAATACCACTACTTCTATCAAGGAAATAAACAAGGCTTACTGCAAATCGCTGAAAAAGTCTTACCTGCAAACCGTGAAAATCATTACCTCCAGGGCATGCTGGCTTTTGGTTTAGAGCAGTGCCACCGCCTCGATGAAGCGGAAGCTGTAGGACGACTGGCAACACAAATGAACCGGGATGATCCGTGGGCGCATCATGCTGTTGCTCATGTGATGGAAATGCAGGGGCGAATTGAAGAGGGAATTGCTTGGATGGAAAGCCTTGCGGACACTTGGGAAAACTGCAACTCAATGCTGTACACCCACAATTGGTGGCACGTTGCCCTTTATTACTTGGAGAATGAAGAAATTGAGAAAGTGCTGGAACTCTATGACACCCATGTTTGGGGACGAGCGTGGAAAGAGTCTCCCAAAGACCAAGTTGGTGCCATCTCACTGCTATTGCGACTGGAATTACGAGGTGCCAATGTAGACGCTCAGTGGCAGGAACTCGGTACTTACCTGACTGCTCGCATTCACGAACATTCTCTACCGTTTCAAGATTTGCATTATATTTACGCCCTCTCCAAAGCCAGTGAAGCAGGTTTGACAACTGAAATGCTCAGGAGCATGCAAAGTTACGCTAAAACAACTCAACCCCATATTCAGCGAACGTGGACGGAGATTGCTTTACCTGCCGCACGCGGACTGGTTGCCCATGCCCGCAGAGATTGGGAACAAGCGATCGCTTTATTAAGACCCACATTGCCACATCTGCATGCAATTGGTGGTAGTCATGCCCAGCGCGATCTATTTGAGCAAGTGTACCTCGATGCTTGGTTGCGTGCCGAGCAAAATTATGAAGCCCTTCATCTACTTGAAAGGCGCGTTGCCGCTCGCCGTTTTATTCCATCGAGCAAGGGTACTATTCCCTTGATCGGGCGCGAGCGATCGCAAACCAATCAACAGCAAAGATTAGCATTAAAACAAGCGGTCTAATAGGCATGAACCAGGCGTCCTTGTCCTTTCAGTGGCTTGGATTTCTTTGCTCCTGACTAATCGCTTCATAACCTGCATGTATCGCTTTGTGATACAAGTCGCCGAGTCCAGCATACTCCTCTGACTGAACAGTGGCGTAATGCTGAATATGCGATCGCTTCATTGCCGCATTTAGCTCAGAATCGGGATGCAGCAGTGCAGACTGTAGCTCTTGAATCAAGGCGGTTCCCAGTCGTTGGGCTACCACCACTGGCGGCATCAGACAGGGCCCAATTGACTCAATGACTCGCAGATGATGGGCTAACTCTGGAAAGTCGCGAAGTTCCTGCTCTATCACCGTGCTATCGATTGCAGCACAATCCGCGAGTTCCTCAATAACCAGTCTGATAGACTGTTGATGCGAACCGGATTGAATCGCCTTACCGAAAAATTGACTGGGGTAGTTACCTTGAATCAGTCGCTGGCGCAACAGGTTGTAGCCACTATTTGACCCCAGATCGTTGTAGCACAACGTTTGGCCTGCTAGGTCATCAAACCTTAGGAAGGGACTATCCTGCTTAACAATAATATCGGCGAAGTAAATGGGCCGATTTTTATAGCGTGGGTGTTGCATGACTGGCGCGACTAAGGCTTGGAGTTGTTTGGAGGCAACTTGATGACGCCGTGCAAAGGGTAAGCCACAGATAAACGCAATATCAACGCGATCGCTTAGTATCATTGGGTCTTCTAGGGGGTCATACTGACTCTGCACCAACTGCGTTTCAACATTGAAGACACGATGCAGATAGGCTTCAACTGCCGCATAGAACTCAAACATGTTAGGAGCTAGATATGAAACTAACCTGAGTTTGTTGGGTCGAGTTGCTCTTGCCATGTTCATATGAGTTCTGGATAAAAAAGACATCTAAAGGCAGAAAGACTTATCCTTTCTACGTTTGGCTCCGTTGATAACGGGTTACTTGTTTGAGCTGCGCTGCACTTTGGAGGTCAGAGAGTCTCTGATACTCCAGTTTTTTACATTAAACTACTGTTCATCCGTCAACTTAAAGTATTTTACTGTTAAAATTCCTTCTAACTGTCGTTAGCAATTTTTAGGCGATCGATGGGGGCGAAAGGTGTTTTTTTACAAACGGAATAACTGAAATGACTGCTTCTCGACTTTTACTGGCTAAGTCCGTCGATCGCAAACTCAGCAGGTTTGCGCGTCGCTCTTTACTCCCCTTAGGAGAGAATTATCTGTGGCAAATTGAAAGTGGGGTGGTTCGCACCTTAACCTGGCTGGAAGACGGAACGACGATTACGTTAGGGTTGTGGGGTGTGGGGGATGTGGTTAGTCGCGTATTGTCGAAGGCTGAACCTTACCAAATAGAATGCCTAACTCCAGTAGAGGCAACGATACTGCCTGTCGATCGCTGGCACCAAGTTAATGAGGCGTTGATATCGCATATTCAGCAATTCCAAGAATTTTTAGAGATTTTGCATTGCCGCTCTGTTGATACTTCACTCCTGCGGCTGTTAAATTGGCTGGCCAGGAAGTTTGGTCATGAAGTTGAGCGAGGGCAACTGATTAATTTGCGCTTAACTCATCAAGAAATTGCTGAAATCATTGGGACTACAAGAGTCACAGTGACACGAGTTCTCAATGAGTTTGAGCATCAAGGCATCATCGAACGCCTGCCGCGCAAGTTTATTGTTCTTCACGATAAACAGCCGTTCTGGCACTACGAAATTTAACACAACTCCATAAATCGACAGTTGGATATGCAGTAAAAGGAAAGAAGGAGTTCGATCGTTTTCGCAGGCCTAGAGGGTAAGTCGTGACAGATACACAGAAGAAAGGGCGGCAAAATCCGTCACGGGTGCGAGATCACTTAGCCAACGAACGAACTTACCTTGCCTGGATGCGTAGCGCGATCGCTCTGATGGGGTTTGGGGTGGTAATCGTGCGTCTTCGTCAGTTTCATATTCCCCAAATCCACCGTCCAGGAACGGGTTGGAGGTTAGGCTTACTGTTCTCCATGGTGGGTCTAATGACGGTGTTTCTCTCTACTCTCTACTACTTTGCCATCCGCTACGATATCGATGAGGATACCTACGAACCGTCCACCCGTCGGGTAATCCTCTTCAGTGTGACTATTTCGCTCTTGGGGGCAGCAGTCATCTATTTTGTCTTTACAGCCGTTCTTGACCCGATGAGTTCCTTCGTCCCCGATTGACCCTAGAGGTTGACTAGAGGGTTACAGCCAACAGGTGCGCTGACATACATCGGTTTATCGGTAGATTTTTAGTTGTTTATGGCTTGCTTTTTGGGTATTGACTATGAGATGATGCTTGTACAGTTAAACTACAGTATATCGACCGAGTTACTGTACATAAAATCGAATAACCAAATTAATATCTGAGCTTCTCGCCTCGCGGATCGATGCAAGCTCTTTGTAGCAGAGGAATATGCGATCGTGAAAGCACTTTCCATTCAGCCTGAACTTCGATTGATACCACAGCCTCGTTTAGAGAAGACACCTCGTCAAGCTTCAAAGTCATTTCCTTCAGTCTGTCGGTATTGTCAGTTTTACAAATCTCATGGACGCAGCGGCGGTAATTGCCATCGGCTGGGGGTGCCAGTTCATGGAGCATGGCGATCGTGTCCACTAGCGCTGCCACCATTTGCACCATCCTGGGAAGTAGGCAGCGATGCGGGTTGTAATAGCTGGGAAAACTGAAAAACAATCCTAATTAGGCAAGAATCTAAGCAATTTGCAATGTTCATCGCTATTTCTCGACGCTATCAGCACTCATCTGCTCAAAAGCGTTTTGTTGCCAACGCCTTGAGTGATACGCCGACAACGATTCGCCTTCAGCTCGGTATACCTAAGCTCTCTCAGAAGGAACCTATCATTTCACAGCTCATTGCGAGTTACGCAATCACGGTGAAGCTCGTCAGAGAAAGTCTGCAACCGAAGACCGATGTTACTAGATGGTTTGATGTGGAATTGACAGCAACTCCCGAGCAACTTCAAGAGGGTCTTGCTTTTTTACAATCGCTCAGAATCAAAATTATCGGTAAGGCTAATCCTGGATACGACGGATGGCACTTATAAGCCGAGCGATCTAGCGTAAGGATAAGGGATATCGGTGAGCCTGATTTTACTGATTACCCCCTATCTTTACCTCTCAACCAATCAGAGCGATGAACTTTGCCAGCGATAACGTTACAGGCGTCTCACCAGAAATTATGGCAGCGTTAAATGCTGCTAATGCTGGCTCAGCGATGCCCTATGGTCAGGACGAATACACTCAGCGCTTAAACGCACAGTTTAATGAACTGTTTGAGACACCGGTGGCGATTTTCCCCGTCGCAACAGGTTCAGCAGCTAATTCTCTGGCTTTGTCGGTTATGACACCACCGTTTGGGGCAATTTACTGTCACGCCGAATCTCATATCAATACTGATGAGTGCGGCGCACCAGAGTTTTACACGGGTGGAGCGAAGTTAGTAACGCTCTCTGGTCCAGGGGGGAAGATTAATGCGGCTGACTTGGCAGCGGTGCTAGCTCATGCGGGTGTTGGTGTTGTTCATCACGTACAACCTGCTGCCATCAGCATCACCCAGGCAACAGAAGCCGGAACCGTTTATGCTCCTGATGAAATCTGCGCTCTGAGCGAGGTTGCCAAGAGCTACGGTTTATATCTACATATGGATGGAGCGCGTTTTGCCAATGCTGTAGTTAGCTTGGGATGTTCTCCAGCTGAGGTAACTTGGCGTGCTGGTGTGGATGTACTCTGCTTGGGGGCAACTAAAAATGGTGCTATGGCAGCGGAAGCGGTAGTCTTTTTCAATCCAACCTTGGCAACAACCTTCGGTTATCGTCGCAAGCGTGCTGGACACCTGTTCTCGAAGATGCGATTCTTGTCAGCGCAACTAGAGGCTTATATTACACAGGATTTATGGCTGAGGAATGCCGAGCATGCTAACCGGATGGCAAGAAAGTTAGCGCTCGGCCTTGTTCAATTACCTGGGGTAAAACTCTGTCATCCGGTTGAGGTTAACGAACTTTTCATTCAGCTGCCGGAAGCAGTAATTTCTGGTCTTCTTGCCGATGGCTTTCAGTTCTACCGTTGGGAAGGAGAAAATTCAACAACGCTGCGGTTGGTAACGGCTTTTAATACTAGCGAAGCCGATGTCGATGCTTTAATCGAATCTGCTCAACGCTACTCTAAGGAAAATACGTCAGCACTCGAGTCATTTCCAGTACTTTAAGGTGGGAAAGAGTAACAGCTTTGTGGGAAACCTGTTAAGACGCATCATCAGTTCAACCTATCACTGTATCGCGTTAGCGATCGCAAGAAGAGCCAACTATACCTAAGAACAGATCATTGATTCTAACTATAACCATAATTAATACTAATTTATGGGGGATTTAAATAGGTCACGCCAAGAGTGTAATAATCGAAAAAATGTACTAAATACTTACTTTTGACGCTTAAGAGTGAGCAATTTTACTGCCATCTCTCTTTACCCTTGTCTATAAGAATATCTAATGCAATGGGCAATTCAGAATTTCATTGCTAATCCCGTTCAACCGATTTACTGTTTTCTCGTAGTATCAGAGAGGAAGCGGACACAGCAAAGCCTATTTTCCTGATAGTGAAGATAGCTAGACGTGTTGTGCGCTTGAATGAGAATTTTTACTGCCGTTTCAGATCTACAGAGAGGATAACTAATGGCAACTTACAAGGTCACCTTGATTAACGAGGCCGAAGGTCTAAATACCACGATTGAAGTTCCCGACGACGAATATATTCTTGACGCTGCTGAAGAACAAGGAATTGACCTGCCTTATTCTTGCCGTGCCGGTGCTTGCTCTACCTGTGCTGGCAAAATTCAAGATGGCGAGGTTGACCAGTCTGACCAGTCTTTCTTGGATGACGATCAGATTGAAGCTGGATATGTTCTGACTTGTGTCGCTTATCCCAAATCTGATTGCACCATCCTCACCCACCAAGAGGAAGAGCTGTACTAAGAGCCTCGCAATGACGCAATTGGTGCAGCAATATCAAATCCAACTTAATCTCTTGGATAGGAGAACTGCACCAACCAAAAGTAATAGTTTGATGAGTACCTTAGGACATCTAACTTCAGTCTGGCGAAATTAATTTTTCTAGAACTAGAACTAGAAGTAGATAGTCCAAAAATTAATATGTAAGACGAAGGGGCGTATTACAATATGCCCCTTCATCTATTTTTTTAAAGCGCAGTTCCTCGATCGATTTGTTGCACTTCTGCTTCAGACAGCTTTACCTCAACGGCATGCACGGAATCCTCAATACTGGAAATTTTACTAGCACCAGGAATAGGAATAATGCAAGGAGATTTAGCTCGAAGCCATGCCAAGACGATCTGATATACCGAAACGCCTTTTTCGTTGGCCAGGTTGGCAATTACTGGGATATCTTCTAAATTACTCACACGTCTACTGCCACCTAAAGGACTCCACGGCAGGAACGTCAGTCCTTCTTGTTCGCAATAGTCCAGAACCCCATCAAATTCTGGTTGCCGATGCCAGGGGTTGTATTGATTCTGGACAGAGACAATCTCTACAACATCGCGCGCACGCTTAATCTGTTCTACAGAAAAGTTAGAGACGCCAACCAACCGAATCAGTCCCTCCTCGACAGCTTCCTTAGCTGGTTTTAGAGACTCTTCAATCGTGTAATCGGTATCTGGTGCGTGGTACTGCCAAAGCGCGATCGCGTTTGACCCACCTAATGCTTCAAAGCTCGTGCGAATGGTTTCCCGCAAATGGTCGGGATTGCCATTGCGCGTCCAGCTTCCCTGAGGTCGCATCAAGCCCCCTTTCGTTGCCACTGTGACTTGGCTAGTGTCCCCCTTATACTGTTCGAGAGCTTTGTGAATGAGTCGCTCGTTGTGGTGCTTATCTGACTCGTCTTGGCAGTAAGAATCAGCCGTGTCGATCAAAGTAACGCCTAGATCGAGAGCTCGGTGAATGACAGCGATCGATTGAGACTCTGGGGGTCTGCCACTCAAGGACATCGGCATTCCACCAAGACCGATCGCGCTAATAGTAACATCCGTGTTGCCGAGCGGTTTCGTTTCCATGCTGGTTTAGACCTCACTTGCGTCTCAATTTTCTTTACCACAAACAGGAGTGAACGATCTTCTCTCTATTGGTCAGTTGAAAAGCCAATTGCTTCGCCTTTCATCTATCCTCAATTCTTTCGAGTTAACTAGAAGCACTGGTATAGAAACGTAGCGCAAACTGCCAAAAGATTTTGGCAGCCAACAGTAATCCTAACGCCAAGGTACCAGCACCAATCACCCAAACCAACTGACTACGACCGAGCATGGCTTCAGCCGGTACAGTGGTCAGGAATGCGACTGGCACTATGAAGGTAAAGAAGAATCGGTAAGCTGCTGGATAAGCCACCATGGGAAATCGACCAGCTTCCAAAAGACCCCGCAGTACCTCAGTTACGTTGTAGATTTTGACAAACCAAATGCTAGTTGCGCCCAGCATAAACCAGATACTATAGAGGCTTGCTAACCCGAACAAAAGCGGCACTGCACTCCAGAGATAGTCACTACTACTCAAGTGCAAGCGATCACCCGCGTAGGCAACCAGTATCCCGCCGAAGATAATATCTGGCAGACCCCATGGTGAAATGGTACGAGTGGAAAGCCAAAACTGGCTGCTGATTGGTTTGAGGAGTACAAAGTCTAGCGTACCCTGCTGCACCTGATCGACGATGCGATTGAGGTTGGGAACGAGAAAAGTAGCAGAAAACCCTTGCAGCAACGTAAATATTCCGAGAATAACCAGTGCTTGCTCCCAACTCCATCCTGGAAACGTGTAGCCAGTACGGTAGAACAAAAATAGGCTAAATAAGCTACCAATCAGGTTGCCCAGGCTACTTAAAGTAGCAATAACGAAGTTGAGTCGATATTCTAGTTCTGCGGCGATCGCTGTACTCCAGAATAACTTCAAGACGGTTAGATATCGTTTCATACTAGTTGTGTGCTGTTAATCACTACGATAGTGTGTTCTCGATTAGTTCCCTAGATGTGATTTTGTGATAAATTTCGTTAGCCAATGATAATAAGTCTCAGACAATATAGATTTAAATTAAGTTACATTACGGTAGACCGTAAATTCAGAGCGGGGAAGCGATCGCAGCTATATTCTCTATAGTCTTCAGGGGAGTTGCTGACTTAAAGAGGGCTTTGTCTCCAGCTATAGGAGAGAAGAACTTCAAAGGTTCCTGTACTGAAGTCGAAAATTTTATTTTTAATGAGAGAGGAGAGGCAACAATGACCTGTTCTCTACACTCAATTTCTTACGAGGGCTGCATGAATTCATCGCATTCCAAAAAATGCACGAATTTCCAAAGCTTTTTTGAAAGAGGTAGAACACAGTTAGAGGGCAACCCTATGAAGAAGATTCTAGTGATTGAAGACGAAATTTTTATCCGAGAAAATCTCATTGAACTCCTAGAAATTGAGGGGTTTGAAGCTGTAGGAGCTGAAAATGGATTGAGTGGCGTACAGCTAGCCCGAGATTATCATCCCGATCTGATTTTATGTGATGTGATGATGCCCGAACTTGATGGTTACGGAGTTCTGGCTGAGCTGCGCGAAAACCCAACAACAGCCAAAATACCGTTTATGTTTCTGACGGCTAGTGCCGATCGCAATAATATAAAAAAAATTAAAGAACTGGGGATGGATGATTATATCCTCAAGCCATTTAATGTAGATAGGTTTTTAGACGCGATCGCGTCTCGGCTGAAAGACTGAACAGTCAGGAGCCGTGAAGCCTTGTCACAAAACTCCTTCTAAAGGAGAACAGCGTTATCGGCTAGACCAATCGGGCGATAGATAGCTGAGTCTGATGCATTTATCTAAACTAGAACGTTGTAAGCTAAATTTTAAGTTCGAGTTAGTTAGTAGTAGAGGAAGCAATGAATTCTTGGCGCGATCGCCTAAATCAGTTCGGTGGTCGAACTCGATATGTAGTCTGCCGTATATTCATTCACTTAGCGGGTAATGAAGTTGCACCGCTACTGGGCGTGCTGAATCGCGCTGCGCGAGAAGCGATCGATGCAGAGGGAGATCTGGAAGTTTTAGGAGAAGGATTGGTTGAAATTTGCCAATCTCTCTTACAGTACGACACCTATTGGCAATCAGCCGCCAATGAAGGAGACGTTTTCTGGAATGAGGGAGAAGCCGGAGACTACGTCACAGACTTATTTACAGACTCCGCGCAGCGTTACCTGAGCGAACCCGACTTCAGCAACTCCCCTTCAGGGCAAGATGAACTCTTATCCTTACCCATTACTCATAATCTGATTGTCATGATTACGGTAGCCTACACCGGTGAGGTTCCCGAATTAGAAACCGATCTGGCCAATATGAGTGCCTTGAAAGCAGGTCTAAAAGCCTTGATTAATCTGCACTATCAAGAGAAGTTAGAAGCCATTCAAGTTCACTTTTCCCCAGCGCAGTTAGGTGATGAGCTGACCAACGATCAACTATTGCTCAATTTCCCCGAACTCGTTCCCCTGTAAGCGCATGACGGGTTAAGTTGGGTATTGTGTGACAGAGTGTAGGGAATCCTTGGGAAGTCAAGGTTCGGCTATTTCCTCAGGATAGTCGTTAAATCCGCCTGATTTTTTGGGGACAAACCCACCCGTGGGCTAACCCCCATAACGTTATTTTTGAAATACCTAGCTTTTTAGAACTTTATGTTACGCAAGATAGCAATCCTTTTAATGACCCTGAGTTTGTGTATGACTACAGTAGCCTGTAGCTCTCCAAACTCAACACAATCTTACCGAAATCCCACTATCACCTCATCCGCTCCCACTCGAATGAGTGAGGGACAATATCCGGTACAGCAGGCGACCTATAACGACATTGATGGGGAATACACTTTAATGTTGCTCAATACCCCGCCCGGTACTCCATCTACGTTTCGCACGACAGATTTACAGATGGCTCGCCTGACGGATGAAGAAATTCAGTCGGGGAAAAAGACGTACTTGGATGTTAATAAGGGCCAGTCTGTGATGCACCTGACTGAGGACTTTAAGATTGAGTACGTTCACAACCAAACTGAGACGCGAACCAATCCACAAACAGGGCAACCTGAAACCGTGGTAGTCCGTCAACAATCTAGCTTCTGGACTCCGTTTGCTGGAGCCTTAGCGGGTCAAGCCATCGGCAGCATGTTGTTTAGACCTCATTACTATGTGCCGCCAGTCTATCAACCTGGCGGGATTCTTACAGGATATGGTGGATACGGCAGCACTTACGGTCAAGCCGTTCAGCAATATCAATCTCGCTACCAAGCGCCGCCCCCGGCAGTCAAGAATCGCACGGCTTTCAGAACAACTGGGCGGATCAATTCACGGTCGTATAGTCAACCAAAAACGGTTCGTCGAGCGCCGCAAACGGGTACTCGTTCCACAGGATCGGGTTATGGTTCCAGTAAATTGCGCTCCTCAGGTAAATCTATCCGGACGCCATCTAAGGGTCGTAGTAGTTTTGGCAGTAGTGGGCGATCGCGTTCTTATGGAGGAGGTAGCCGCGCCTTCGGTAGCAGACGACGCTAACCCAAGCCTTAACACGCAACTTTTTTAACCAAACTGGCTCAACTGGACCGGTCCAGTTGAGCCAAAATTTTAGTAAAATGATGAGTTTTAAATTATGAATTATGAAATAAGAAATCGAAGCAATTTAAATGGAGAAAGAAACCAATACTAAAATTTTTTGGTGGTCTACATTTTAGGGGAATCTATCTAAATATCGTGTAAAAATGCCTGAATGCTTCATTCATAATTCAGCATTTATCATTCATAACTTTCTATGCATTTGAAGTTTTCTCAAGATCTAGAATCTCTGCTATCCCGGTTAGCGAATCAGCCTCTGACCCTTGGTGATGTTTTGGCCCAAACTTCAGAACGAGGATTTAGCCTAGCCATTGGGCTATTAGTTTTACCTTTTTTGTTGCCAGTGCCACCTGGACTGACGGGTGTGTGTGGTTCTGCCTGTTTTCTGTTGGCAGTGCAGATGACGCTGGGAAAGCGATTGCCATGGCTTCCCCAGAAAGTGATTCAATTTCAGTTCCCCCAGACGTTTATCCTGCAACTGCTGACAAAACTGCAACAAGTCACCCGAATATTGGAGAAATTTGTTCGTCCTCGGTTGCTATGGATTGCGCGAAACCCTCACATCTGGAGATGGAATGGTTTGTGTATGGCTTGGTTAACAGTGCTTTTGATGTTACCTATTCCTTTAACCAATCCGATTCCAACGTTAGGGATTCTGCTGTTAGCGATCGCTACTATAGAGGATGATGGGCTATTGATGTGTGTCAGCTACGGATTGACGGCAGCGATTACGCTGTTCTTCGTAGCTGTGACGTATACGCTCTTTCAAGCCCCCAATTGGCTTCCCAGCGTATTTTGAGCCATTTACCATAGCTTAGCGACTAGCAGCGATCGCGTTTTTACCCATGGGTTAGAACTTTAGAGCGATCGCTGGTCAAATCCTCAAAGCTTGCTCCTCGTTGCTTCAAGTCCTGCTTCATATCCTCAGAAATTCCTGAATTACTGCCAAACCGTGCATGAGCTACGTCAGCTCCATTGAGGAGAGCGCCACCCAAGCTAGCATGAGTCAAAATGGCATAACCTAGGTTTGCTTCACCCAATTTTGTATAACCCAAGTTCCCATAGCTGAGATTGGCATAACTGAGGTTGGAGTTCGACAGATTGGCATAACTCAAGATAGTACGGCTCAATATCGCGCCAAATAGATTGGCGTCGCTCAGGATAGAACCAAACAAGTTGGCATCGCTGAGGTTGGTATTGCTTAAAACAGCACGACTCAATTCGGCATTACTGAGGATCGAGCGGCTCAAGTTAGCACCGCTCAATATAGCGCGACTGAGGTTAGCATTACTCAGGAGCGCACGGTTCAAAATAGCACCACTGAGATTAGCATCGCTGAGATTAACACCACTGAGGTTGGCGTCGCTCAGATTCGCACCAAACAAATTGGCACCTTTTAAAAGCGCACCGAACAAATTCGCCCCGCTCAAATCGGCACGGCTTAAGTTGGCACCGCTCAAATTAACATTACTCAAATTGACGCCACTCAAATTGACGCCACTCAGATCGGCTCCGGCAAAATCCTCAGCTGTATTCAAACCAGCAATTCTCGCTAGTTCAAAAAAATCTTTCGTTTCTGTCCCTCTAATCCGCTGAATCAAGTCTTGAACTTCGAGACGGAATTCTTCCCCTGGCATATGGCAAATCTCCCTGGCAGAAATAGGCATGAATTTGTGCTTTGGCTAAACCAGACTTTCTTCCAACTCTGTACACTGGCACTCTACTGATTGATTCTCTTGTTCCGGTAGAAGCGTCGCCGGGAGAGACTATTGCCTTACTAGGGTTGGCTGAGAAGTTTAGATACTGCTGTAGCTCAAACGCTAGCTTGACACTCCCACGGCTAAAGCTTGTGGGATTCTTGGTTCACAGACTCGCCGTTAGACGACAGGATTGCTCCAATCGCCCAAGAGGGCAAATCTCCCCAAGCGTAGGTTCCCGTGTGCCCCACGGTACACAGTGCTAATTTCAGGATATTGATGGCTGCATTCACGTCCCTATCTTCGACGAACCCACAATGCGGGCAAACATGAGTTTTAGTTGATAGGGACTTATTGACTTTCTTGCCACAGCAAGAGCAGTTTTGACTCGTATTATGGGGAGCTACGGCAATAGTTTGCTTTCCATACTTAAAGCCAAAATACTCCAACCACTGGCGGAATGTTGACCATCCTGCATCACTGATTGATTTAGCTAGATGTCGATTCTTTACCAGCCCTTGAACATTCAAGTCTTCATAGGCTACCAAGTCGTTAGATTGGATGACGGAGTATGCCACTCGCTTGCAATACTCTTTTCGTTGCCTACTTACTCTTAGATGTTTCCGAGCATATCGGTTTCTAGCTTTGTGGTAATTCTTGGACTGCGGTAAGCCATCCTTCTTGAACTTCTGGGACTTTTTACGGTTCGCTCGATTGAGTTGTCTCTCTGACCTTCTGTAGAACTGAGGGGATTCTATAGTATTTCCATCACTATCTGCTAGGAAATACTTGAGGCCCAAGTCTAATCCAACGATATGTCTAGTTGGCTCTGTTTCTACGCGCACTTTGACATCAACAGCAAATTGAGCATAGTATCCATCAGCCCTGCGGACTAATCGAACTCGCTTAATCTGTTTAATGTCATAGTAATTAAGGTCATAGGTTCCCTTCAGTTTAAGAGTCCCTATCCCTTTCTTATCGTTGAATGAAATAGCTTTCCTATTTGGTGAAAGCTTCCAGCCCGAGGTTTTATACTCAACCGAGCGACAGTGCTTTTTAAATTTTGGGTAGCCTTTTTTACCCTTAAACTTTCTCTTGCAATTGTCGTAAAATCGAGCAATTGCACTCCAAGCTCGTTCTGCCGCAGATTGTCTTGCCATTGAATTGAGTTCGTCGGCAAAGGGAAATTCTGCTGCTAGTACAGCACAATATTTGTTGAGGTCATACCTACCAATCTTTTCGTTATTCATCCAATAGCGCAAGCACTTGTTTTGGATGAATTGACTAGTACGAATCGCCTCATCTATTGCTCTGTATTGAGCGTCTTTCCCCTTCACTTTAAACTCGTAAATAATCATGACGACGCTCGAAGACTCGAAGAGAGCTACGCTAACGACCAAATCACCACGCCATTATGCTACCACGCTCGACATAATGACAGAATTAAGTTTTGTGTCTTCGTTGTCAAATCCATTGGTCAGCTACGTACCTCCGCTGACCCCGCCTTATATCCCACTTCTTCAGATGTGGGTTTTACTGGGCTTTCTATAATTTATCGTCTGTGTAGACAAATTGCTTGACACCAATGCATTTATTTTCCAGGGGGTAAAGCAATTTTGATGAGTGATGCGATCGCACCTTGCAAACAGTTGTTTCTGTTCGCTAACCACTGTTAAGAATTTTGCCGAACTTGGCTTTTGACCCACTCTCGAAAGGAATGCACGAGTTCTAAATACTCAACAATTCCTATCCTGAGCAGGAACTGGTCGATTGTCGCAATGGGTAATTTGGGAAAGGCGAGACTGCGATTGGATTGGGTATAGTGTTTGCCTTGTAACTGATAAATAGTCAGAGATACACCATCATAGCGCCAGATTTCTGGAATCCGCAGAGCTGCAAAAACGCTTAAACGGCTTTTTGAGCGATCGGCAACATCAATCTCGATCGCCAAATCGGGGGGTGGTACTTGGCTGAGATCGAGGTGCTTTTTTCCTTTAACCGCCATTCGGTTCTGGATGTAGAAGCATTCATCGGGTTCTAAACCGCATAGGATATCTGAGCGCTCGAAGGTTGTGGAACCCAAGGGATAAATATTAATCCTTAGCTCTTCGGCGAGAGTTTCCACAAAGCGCCCCACCAACTTTTTGTAAATCTCATGCTCAGGCGATCGCCCCATGATTTCGAGGATGCCACGATTGTAAGTCAGGCGCAAGCGGCGATCGCTTAATTCACGTTGCAAGGTTTGATAGGTCTGCCAGCTAATCCCCGATAGCTGAATTCGTTGTGTCATTGGCGTGCGGGGGTTGCCGATCGCGAAAGTGAAAGGCGATCGCGCCTATGTTTAATAATCTATGACAAACCTAGGACGCTTTAACTCCTCGGTGCGGGAAGTCCCCATACGTAGCGTAGCGGAGTGTGGGGATGAAAGCACGGTCAGGATGTAGCGGATTTGGGACTATCTTGCTTTTTGATGTATTTCTTGAGGACATCTAAAGATACTCCACCGCTAGAGTTTACAAAGTAGGAACTAGACCAAAAAACAGGCTTACTGTAAAACTTGCTGACATGCTCAGCAAATTCTTTGCGAATTAGTCTACTTGATGTAGATTTGAGAATCTTTACAAACTCCGAAATGTGATTGTCAGGGGAGATGTTGACCAGTAAATGAACGTGGTCACTTTCCCCATTGAATTTCACTAATATATTCTTTTGTTCCTGGCATAACTCAGAAATAATCTGTTCTAATCTTTGGAGTATTTCTGAAGTAATTACCTTGCGCCTGTACTGGGTAACAAGCACGATATGTAAGTGAATGCAGTAAACGGCGTGAGAACTCTTTCTGAGAGAGGGTTACATCTAACGTTATGTGAGTAATATCATGTCAAGCATGATGGTAACACGTAGAGTCACTTTCCGCTTATATCCGAACAAGTTCCAAGAAGCTAAGCTGCATTATTGGCGAAGGCTTCACAAGGATTTGTTCAATGCCTGTCTTGCCGAAAGGAAGACAGCATATCAGCGTGCAGGTCGCTCTATCGGTTACTTCGACCAACAGAATGCTTTGCCCAACTTCAAGGAGAACTTTCCTGACTATAAGGAGTTGGGTTCTCAAGCCCTACAAGCAACAGTGAAGCGCGTTGACTATGGCTTCCAACGCTTCTTCCAGAGGTTAGGGAAATATCCTAGATTTAAGTCATCTCGCTATTACAGGGGATGGACTTATCCGGGAATTGCTGGATGGAAAGCACATACAATCGGAGGGAATGGGCATCTAGAAATTTCCCATCTGGGTAGGATTCAGATGCGTGGCAAGGCAAGGAACTGGGGAACACCTACAACTTGCACAATTGTTTGGAAGAACAACAAATGGTATGCCTCTATTACTGTTAAATGTGAGGTTCAACGCCAGACTGGAACAGGTGCCGTTGGAATTGATATTGGCACACTGACTGCCGTAGCTTTTGACAATGGGGATAAGATTGATAATCCTCGTTTCCTAGCATCAGCTCAAGCTGATATCAAGACGGCATCTAAACAAATGCGTCGGAAGCGTAAGCCCCAGAAACGAAAGACAAAAGCCTCTCGTAGATGGAAAAAAGCGAGGCAAAAAGTTTCCAGACTACAAAACAAAGTGTCAAACAGGCGACAAGATTGGACTCATAAAGTAGCAGCACAAATAACTAGCGCTAATAGCTTGGTTGCTACTGAGACTCTCAATGTCAAAAACATGACTGCCAAAGCTAAAAAGGGCTCTCATAAACGCCAAAAATCAGGACTCAATCGTTCGATTCTTGACGTAGGGTTTGGGAGGCTACGGAGTGCTATTAAGTACAAAATAGAAGAGGCTGGAGGCTTCTTTATCGAAGTTCCAGCCCAAAAAGTAAAGCCAAGTCAAACCTGCCCAAAATGCTTGGCACAGAAGAAAAAAGAGTTGGGCGAACGAATTCATCAATGTGAAAAATGCGGATACACAACCGCTAGGGATGTGGCATCCGCACTTGTTTGTCTCAACTGGGCGTTGGGAACCAGCGTCCTAGACGTAGATGCTTCTAGCTCTACTGCAAAAACTCGTAAACACACGGGAAGCTTGCAGCAACTAGGGCAGTTGAAACGTCAGAAACCCCGGACGTAGCTTCGGCGGAGTCCGAGGGTAGTTCATTACGAACTCAAAGTAGTACAACGAACATAGCCTATTTTTAGTCAAAATCTGGACAAAGTAGTGGAATAGTCTTTAGACTCTAAGCTCGTATCTACTCTAATCACCAACACTCTTTGTGAAGCGACCTTCTTCCCGCCCCCGATTCATCCAACTGATGTCAGTTCTGGGTTTCCTAGGTGGAATTAGCTGGATTGTGTTCAATCTCAATTCTTGTGCATGGGTGCCAGAGGCAATTTTGGAGATGCCCTTCATTGGGACGGGGCGAAAAACAGCCAAGCATACGGCTCAAGCCAAACCTTTAGTGACGCCTGCGGGTTGGCCCATCCCATCCCCCCTACCTGCACCTAAAGAGGTTTGGGACTGTGACGTCGTCGTGATCGGGGGTTCGTTAGGAGGAGTTGCCGCCGCCTCCCAAGCCATGCAATCGGGCGCGAAGACATGCTTAATCGAACTTACTCCTTGGTTAGGAGGACAAATCAGTTCCCAAGGGGTATCCGCACTCGATGAATCGCTCAGAATGCGTTCCTTAGAAAACTTTTCAGCAAGTTGGATTCGGTTTAAGCGGTTAATTGAACAGCAACCAGTTGAGCTTCCGAGTTGGTATCGCGATCGCTTTCCTTCTACCCTAAAAGTCAAAAACATCAATAGCTGCTGGGTGGCTAATCTCTGCTTTCCTCCCAAGGCTGGAGCGATCGCAGCGGAAAAGCTACTCAAGTCAGCATCCGTCAAAGCTCCTGGCAGTCAGTGGGGAACTTCAACTGCCTTCAAAGGAGCCGAATTCGACAGCACGGGGAACAACATTACAGCCATCTACGCGGTGCGACGGATACCGCGAGACCCTAATTATATGCCCAAAGGTCGGCTCTCTGAAGAGCTGCCGTCTTGGTACGGCTGGTCTAGCGATGAGGTGTTTGAAAAAGTACCGTTGCGCTTGCAAGCTCCTCCCAACAAACGCCTAATCGTGATTGATGCGACGGATACAGGTGAATTGGTGGGATGGGCGGGCATTCCACATCGCTTAGGTTCGGAATCGCGTGCTACGACGGGTGAAACCAAGGCAGCGCCTAAAGATAACCCCGACTGCACTCAAGCCTTTACCTTTCCCTTCGCCCTTGCTATTGCCGACGATCGCGGAGCCAGCCTGACTCAACTGTCTCAAATTCAGCCCGGATATTCCAGAGAAGAACATCGACAGGATTACTCGTTGGAGAAGTTCCCCATGTTTTCTGGTCGGAGCTTTTTCAATTATCGACGCATTGTCAGCCTCACCCACAATAATCCGCGAACTGGCACTCCAGGGCCGGGAGACATCACCCTAGTCAACTGGAATAAAGGGAATGACTGGAGTTGGATGAATCCACCTCTGATTCTCACCTCAAAAAAAATTGAGGCTTCTGGTCAACGTCAGAACTGGATGGGCGGACTTTCTATCGATGCGCTGCGGGAAGCAGAATATCATGCGCTTCTCTTTTCAGAATGGCTGATAGAAACGCAAGGCAGACCCCCCTATCTTCCTCTAACTCATGTATCCGGCACTGAGTCTGTGATGGGTACGCTGTCCGGGTTAAGTATGGTGCCTTATATCCGCGAGGGACGACGGATTTTAGGACGAAAAGCCTACGGACAAACGTCGTTTATGGTGCGGGAGGCGGATATCAGGAAAAATATGGCAGGTAGACGCGATTTTAGATCCACCACTGTAGCCGTCACCCACTACGGCTTCGACTTTCATGGCTGTCGCTATCGCAACTGGGAACCGTCGAATTCTGCTAATAGTGCGCCTGCTAAAGAAATTGACACCCGAGCGGCGTATATTCCCCTAGAGAGCTTAATTCCCCAACGAATTGATAACTTGCTCATCGGTGGTAAAGGCATTGCCGTCACTCACATCGTCAATTCTGTTACGCGCATCCACTACAGCGAGTGGAGCATTGGTGCGGCAGCAGGAGCAACAGCCGGTTGGCTCATCGCTCAAAATCGACCCGATCTGACACCAGCCGCGATCGTTCCTCAAAAACTTATGCCGCAATTGCAGCAATACATGAGAAAACAAGGACTGCGTTTAAACTGGTGAACGTTGGGAGAAGTATAAATTATGAATTATGAATGATGAAAGTATTGATGAACCTATTTCCGAGATTGGAGCGTTGAAATTTAGTATTGTCATCACGACTTATAATCGTCTAACGCTGTTAAAGCGTGCGATCGATCGCGCTCTAGGTCAAACGGTACCTTGTGAGGTCGTTGTCGTTGATGATTGTTCCTCCGATGGCACACAAGCTTATGTTCAAAAGCAGTGTGAAGCGCTAGAAAGTGCTGGGGACAAGCGTCTGATTTATCACCGAAATTCTACCAATCTCGGTCACTCCAAATCAGTGAACGTTGGGGTTGAACTGGCAACGGGTGATTGGATTAAACCAGTGGATGACGATGACTATCTGGCACCCAATTGCATTGAGGTGATGGCAAATGCGATCGCCTTGCGTCCCCAAGCCGTCATTTGCTCTTGTCAAGCCGCTCAGGTTGATGCCGATGGTGTCGAAATTAGTAGAACTCGGCAAACTGGGCCAGGAAAAGCCTTCTATATCCCCCAAGCAGACATTCACTACGGAATGCTTTTGGAACAGGTGCCTTTCGGTACCCCCATTCAAGTGGCATTTTCCCGTACAGCGTTTCTCCAAACCGGGGGGTGGGACTCTAGCTTAGATGCGAACTTTGATGATATCGATTCTTGGATTAAGATTGCTCAGTTTGGCGATGCTATTTTTATCAATGAGTGTTTAGGTTATCGAACAATTTGGTCAGGCGCTTACAATCAGAAGTTTTCGCTAGGAAAGCGACTCGAAACTAATATTTTAATTAAGGAAAAAATCTATTCATTAGTCAACGAAACGCATAAGAGTGAGATTCCAAAGCTTCAAGATATCCGAGATTACCTGAAATTACATTGGAGTATCGCCGCGCTGAAACAAGGTAAGCTCCTAAGTGTCGCTAAAATGTCGTTTCCTGCCTGTTTATCAGTAGCAGCTTGGCAGCTTTTAGGAAAGATTAACCGTTACCGTAGGCATCCCAACAGTGCAGCTCTGATCCAAAAGCTGGTGTTAATCGAAGATTGAGGAGTAGCCTTAAGATTCTTCCGGATGGCAGAACCGACTTGCCGAAAAATATGTTTAACTGTTATTACTGTTAAGAATATTAACAGATGCTTGCGTTTGGCAAGAAATCTGCATCTAACCCTTCGCATGAGGAATGGCATCGGTGACATCACGCTTACAACTTGCTCAAACCGTTGAAGAGTCCTTAATTGCAGCATTTTTCCGCAAATCAATTGGGCGCTGGCGCTCAGAACGCCGCTACTACACGCTGCCAGATGGAGAAACCAAAGAAGTGGTGAGCCTGATTCAGGTTCGGTTTCTGGAGCAAGGATGTGATGAACTGCTGGAGCTACAACGGCTGCACGGGCTACCGAATGGAGTGTTTTTAACGTGCGGTACGCTTGTGAGCTGGAAAAGCAACGATTCGGTGACGGGACGCCAGCAGTCCGAAGATTCGACCTTATTTGGAGCGCTGGGAAATATTCTCTATCGCGATCGCGGTTTTGCCACCTCTAAGCCAATTACTGCTGAATTTTTCTTTCCTAATCCCTTAACCTTGTGCCTGCGAACGGAATATAAAGGGTCTGTCTTTGAGGAAGAACTCAAACTCGTGGGTGAAAAATACCGAACGCGACAAACGATCATCTCTCGTGCAGGCGACCAGAAGATGATCGGTCAGTATTTAGAAAAGCGTATAGAGGTTGAATAGGCCGACGCTTTTCATGATTCTGCTCTCATAGTCTGAGCGACGGTATGCATAGATTCATTCTAGACAAGGGAAACCTGTTCCTTCTTTATTGTGAATCACAGTATAGTGTCCACCCCAAGGATTTTGATAGTCATAGTTCAGCAACTTTTGAGCGGTGAGTGTCTTTGGAAATGTACCTGGAACAACCACTTGTACCATGGCATAATCCCAGGGAAAACCTAACATTCCCACTGTGCGTTGAACCTTTTCTAGCCGCAGTGAAGTTCCCACTGGTAGAGTCGTCAAAATCTTCATGCGTTCTTTGTAGTAAGGTTTCTCCCCAATGTTTGTTATCTCGTAAACCGACTCAGAAGTTTTATCTTGCCAGAGATACTGTGCTTTGTCTAAGGTGAATGTCTTGCCGACAAAGCCTGAGAAGGCAGGACACTCAGAGATATTAGATGTAGATGTACAACCAGCGCAGAGTATAAGGCATAAGCTGTAAACCATCCAGCGATAGTAACCATGTTTCAGTTGCATGGGTGATAGCGAATTCCTATCAACGTTTAGCATCAAGGCTCGATTACCAGCAACAAGCACATGGCAACAGCCCTGTATTTGCAAGCATGAGTTTGACTTCCCATCAGCACAACTTACGCCAAGACGAGGGGTAGGAACGTACCCACCGAAGTGTGCAGTCTTTTCTTGGACACAAGTTCCCCCAATCCGGAAGTTCTGATGAGTTGGTGGATAGGTAAGCAAGCGTGAGCCAGGATAAAAGCAATTAGCGATAGCACGCGCCAACAATAATTCAATTTGCTATCTTGGCATTGTTTAGCAGAGTGCATCTGGTGAATTCCTCGCTCTGAGGATGCAGTAATGTGTGTCAAACTTGCATCTGCCGCTTCAGAGTATTTAGAAATTAACCGTCGTCAACCTAAGGAACCTCCAGAAATTAACTCATGCCTGAAGAACTCCCACCCCAGCCCCAACCTCAACCCCAGCCTCAAAACCAACCTTGGTGGCATACTGCTCCGGGTATATTAACCGCGATCGCAGGTACAATTACGGCTGTAAGTGGCTTAGTCGTGGCTTTAAATCAGGCTGGAGTCTTGAAGCCCTCAACACCAACACCAAGCTCTCCAGCACCTCAAGCCTCTAGTTCGCCGTCACCCCAAGCCTCCAGTTCTCCGTTAACAGCATCACCCAACGCAGCTGTAGCCACACCATCGAACTCTCCAGCACCCCCCTCATCTAGTGCAGCATCGGTAACACAGCCAAGCTCTGTCTCGTATCCCATGCAACAACAGATTGAGGAACAACCCCACGGCAAACCCAAGAAGGGAAAGAAACCAAAAAATTAAAGCGGAGAGTGCGCTCTCTCAACTACCCCTACCGCCAAAGTAGAATAATTCAATTAGGTGGGGTAGTACTGCCATGCAGCTAGAACAACAGCAATTCATCTACGAATTTGCCGAGCATGTAGAAGATCGTTTGATGACGATCGAACAAGGCTTGCTTAATCTTCACACAGCGGAAGATTCAGACCTATATCAGCTCATTAGTATCCTGAACTCGGTGCAGGAAGGCGCTCAGATGCTCGGACTAAGCAGTATTGAGACAACTGCCTTCAACTTACAAAACAATCTTAAGCGTTTGCGATCGCATCCCATTCAAGTCGATCAAAAACTGGAATCTTTATTTCTACAGGGGTTTGATGCTTTGTATCTGTTAGTGAAGCAACTAGAAAACCCTTATGGAATCACTGAAAATACGGTCAATCAGAGCGTTGTAGGAATAGAATCTGTCTTGCAAGCTCTCAAAACTCACCTCGATTATTTAATCAATCCCTATGTTCCCTTTGCTGAAATAGAGCAAGTATTTCCGCTGGAGAGTGCTGTAAAAAATGCCGCTGCTGAGTATGGCAAGCAAGCCGATGTCAGAATTGAAGGCCGGGAAATCTTAATTCCTGAATCACTGCTCAAACACTTACCCAAGTTATTCTCACACTTAATTAATAACGCGATCGCTCATGGCCTTGAGTTACCAGACGTGCGGCAACAAGCTGGCAAATCACCAATTGGTCAGATTGTGTTGCGTGCATTCTCTCAAGGCAACCAAATCGCGATCGCATTTTCCGATGATGGTGCTGGAATTGATGTGGAACGGGTAAAAGCGAAAGCATTGGAAAAACGTCTGATTTCAACGTCTCAGGCCCGCACCCTTTCCCCGAAAGAGGTCTACGAATTACTGTATCATCCTGACTTTACCACCAAGGACGAGCGAGATTTAAGAGCGGGTACGGGATTTGGTCTCAATATCGTGCGTACAGAACTCAACAAAATTGGGGGAGTGATTAGCACCGATTCCATTCCTGGCAAAGGAACGACGTTTACGATCGTTTACCGCTTTTAGGGACTTTCAAAACATGTAGCAAAAGGCAGAGGGCAGAAGGCAGAAGGCAGAAGGCTCCAAGGGACAAGATTAAACGGTCAAGGTTTCAGTATTTTGCCACTAACTACTAACTACTAACTACTAACAGCTTTCAACTGAGTATTTATTTCTTAAAACCGTGTTTCGTACTCAACAATCGCTCCAGAATCACCTGACAAATCAGTGAAACCACGCAGGAGAGTTTTATCATTTAACCTGTAGCGCAGGCTGTATTGGAACGGCTGATTGGTAGTCAATTCTTTCAACAGAGAAACGGATAACTGGCGATTGATATCAACCCCAGCCTCAGCCGTCAGTCCCAGTGAGGACGTGCGCCTGTTGTCATCTCTAATAATCGTGGGAGATAAGCGAAACTCGCTTAATCCTAATGCATCGCCGATCGCATTTTGCACGTTCGAGAGCAAAGCAGACCCAGCAAGGTTAGCCAAGCCCAATGTCGTATCTCCCCGACCCAGAGTATCGATAAACCCACCCCCGATGAGGGCAACAATCTCGGCTTCGCTTCGAGGTGGATTGCTGGTCAGTTCCAGGCTTCCCGGATCGAGCAGTCGGCTGGCTGGGCCTTGTACCCTGGCTTGAACGCGAACAGTTTGCACGCTGCCTAAACCGAATGTGCCAAATGTGGGAGCATCGCTAATCTCAGCAGATAAGGGGTCTGTCGGCAATCGTCGTTGTGTTGCTTCTGCGACGGATGCGGTCAGCCGTACATCTAAAACTGGATCGAGGCCTCGCTCGCGCACGAATTGAGCTGTATTGTTGTAGTCTCTCGCTAACCGAAACTGGGTCGTAAATAGATTGACCTGACCGCGTTCGAGTTGAATGGTTCCTTCTGGTCTCGGTTGAGCCAAAGAGCCATTCACAACTAACGTTCCGTCGGCGACAAAACTCAAGATAGGAGCCTGCGTGATGCGGATGTCTCGACCTAGAGCCAGCTTCAGTCCATCGAACTCGATGGGGATTGCGGCACCCGATTCACGCTCGCCACCCGTACTCGCACCACTACCCGTACTCGCACTCCCCCCTGTTGCCGCACCTGCCCCTGCAAGTTGAATTTCACCATTAAACAGGTTGAGTTGACCGCTTAATTTAGGATTCAGGGCAGTGCCAGCAATCTGAACATCACCTTGAACGCGACCTTTGTACAGACCTTTAAGATTGAATGCCAAGTCCCCGATTTTAACCGTTAATGGGTTGTCCTGAGGGATGGGTTGAGACAGGGGAAGCGTACCTGCTGCGGTTACAATACCGTCACTGAATTGACCCTGAACATCCTCAACCTGAATGCGGTCCAAGTCGAACAGAACTTTACCGTTAACATGGGTCAACGGTTGGGGTAAGGCACTAGCTTGTATGGTGGCGTCCGCTACCGTCGCAACTCCATCTGCGGTGAGTTGTGACGGTCGGTTGGTGTTTGGGTTAATGGTTCCGGATACTTTCAGCTGCACGTCACCAGTGCCATTGACCCAACTCACCTGTCCTCCACTGAGAAGATTCAAGAAGGCTAATCCTTCATTGTGGACATCGATATTGAGGGCAAGTTGATTATCGGCAGGCGCGACTGAGGCAAATGGCAACTTATACGGGACACTACCGCTGACATTCAGCGGTTGGGCTTCTGCTTGAGCGATGACCACCGTGCTGCCAAAGTTGAGGCGGGCATTGCTGTAGCTGAAGCTACCTTGGGCAGATTCAACGGGTGTGTTGTTGAGTGTCGCATCAGTTAACGTGACAACCCCTCTAGCTTGGGGATTGTTCATACTACCGGCAAGGGTAGCCGTTGCGTTCAGTTCACCAGTAAAGCCTACAGCGGGCGGCAGATTGAAGGCTTCTTGCAACTGAGCGATGGGGATGTTGCGGACTCGTAACTGACCCGATTGGGCCTCGCCACCAATCGTACCGGAGAAGGTGATAGAACGATATTGTTGTTCGGGGTCTTGAGCATTTTGAGGTGCATCCGGATTGGGAGATTGGAAGCGCAAGGGTAGGAGAGTGAGAACGCCGTTCTGGAAACCACCTTGGGCAATCACCTGCTGGGCACTGTAGGGCCCCCACTTCCAGTCTTGACCTTGGATATCAAATTGAGCAGTGATGCCAGACGCCAAGGAACCCGCAATATTGACGGTACCCGTGAAGGTTCCTGTCGCGTCAGCTAGGGGGGGTAAGGGTGATGCCTCTGCCTGTTGCTGGCGCTGGGCTAAGAGGGATTGGATTTCAGACAGGCGTCGCAACTGGTCTTGGAGTGGAGATTGGGGCAATCCCGCTTGAGATACCGTGACGTTATCTGCTTTGCCATAGACAGGCGCATTGAAGCCACGAGTCAGGTCAGTAATATCGAACACCTGCAACGCTGTCAGAATGCTTTGCAGTTTTCCTTGCTCGACCTGGAGTTGACCTTGGAATTGAGGGCCGCTAGCGGTGGGAATCAGGCGGCCGGAGAGCAAGTACTGACCGTCGCCTTGTTTAAACACTCCATTATTGAAAACAATCGCGCCATTTTCATACTGGAAACTGCTACTTAACGACTCGCCTCTCAGGGTGCCGATGATGGGATTGGCGATCGCAATATTGCCAGAAATGCCATAAGTGTTAACATTAACCCTAAGGTCGCCCGATAGCTGTCCGGCCAGGGGTTGAGATGCGATCGCACTCGGCAGAGGGGTGATATTTTTGAGCAGTGCGATCGGGAAATTCTGGGCGTTAACGAGCAGTAAATCCCCTTGGCGAGTTCCCCGCGCGATCGCATCACCGCGTTGAATCGAAAAGGATATGGGTTTGTAATCCGCCCCCAGTGCCACCTGAATCTGGTCTTTATTCCCCGCTAGCTGCAAGTTCGCACCCTGTCCACCTACCGCGCTGACTTGGCCAGTGAGTAAGGGTTCAAACTGCAATCCCCCCGCCACGAAGTTCCGTAACTGCAAGTTACCGCTGGCATTCGGTGCAGTTGGCGTACCCGAAATCCGACCGTCGAAATCCGCTCGTCCGGCTACCGTGACCGCATTGGGGAGCTTAATCGGGAGCTGTTGAAGATTGAGGTCTTTGGCTTGAACGTTGAGATCTAATCCCTGAACGGCTTGCAAGCCCTGATTTGCCAAGTTAACGTTGACTACACCACTTGCCTGGAAGCCGTCAGCTGTTGCACGGGCAATCTGCAACTGTTGACCGTTCCAAGTAATCGATGCTGTTAAAGGGCGATCGATTAGGGAAAGACCTTGGCTAAAATTAACCTGACCGCTAGCGCGAATGGCAGCAGGATTGATTGCGTTGAGCGCACCAGAGACATTGAGCCGACCCGTCAAACGTCCCTGTAAATTCTGGGAAAAACTAGCCAACCGGACACCCATCGGTGCGACAACGGCTTGAAATTGACCATTAGCGAGTTGGATATTCGTTGCCGTGACGGTACCTCCAGCAACTTGCAAGCTGCCCGAACCAGTACCTCGCACGGTTGAAGGACTCAGGTTAGCTAAGGCACCCGAAAGGATTAAGTTACCGGAAATCGGCCCTTGGAACTGGGGGGGTACCTGTGCCAAACGTCCCGACTGCAAGCCTCGCGCTTGGACTGGAGTGGTAAAGCGACCATTGGCGAGTTGGATATTCGTTGCCGTTACCGTCCCACCAGCTATTTGTAAGCTGCCCGAACCTGTCCCTCGCACGGTTGAAGGACTTAAGTTCGCCAGCGTCCCGGAAAGGGTCAAGTTGCCGGAAATTGGCCCTTGGAACTGAGGGGGTACCTGGGCTAAACGCCCCGACTGCAAGCCTCGTGCTTGAACCTGAGTCGTAAAGCGACCATTGGCGAGTTGGATATTTCTCGCCGTAACTGTGCCGCCAGCGACTTGCAAGCTGCCAGTACCGCTGCCTCGAACCGCTGAAAGGTTCAAGTTCGCAATAGGACCGGAAAGGGTGAGATTGGCAGAGAGAGGGCCTCGAAACTGCGGGGGTACATTGGTCAGACGCTCTACCCGTAACCCCGATGCCTGAACTTGAGCGGTGAAGCGTTGTACTCCGACTGCCTGGATATTGCTCGCGGTGAGGGTTCCTCCTGCCGCATTGACCGTTGCAGCACCTGTTGTGCGAATGGTCTGCGGAGTATTGAGAGAACCAACAATCTGCGCTTGTCCGGAAACTGGCCCCAGGGGAACGGGCAGCTTGAGATTGTAAATTTTGGCGAGGGCTTGCCCGGATAAATCAGCAGTCTGGAAGTTGAAGTTCACATCCTTGCGAACCAGTTGTGCCTTCCCTTGCCCCGTGACCAAACCCCCAAAAGTTGGCGTTGCTCGGATATGATTGACCGTCAGGATTGAACTAACTAGACCAAAGTCAGCCGTAATCGAGCGAAACGTCACGCGATCGATCTGAGCGGGCTGCGTGGTTCTAAAACTACCATCGATAACGGGTTTAGCAATCGGTCCCGTGACTCGTAGATTCGCTAACACTTGTGCCGATGCGGCGACCGGCAACTTTTCAATCTTGAACGTCTGCAAAACCTGTTTGAGTGCTACAGGTTGAGTCTGTGCTGATAGATCGAAGTTAGACTGCGTATCCAACTGCCCATTAGCCACGGCAGGAATCTGACCAAAAAGTGCTTTAACGTTTTCTAAGCGAATGGTTGTTCCTTTAAAGCGCAGCAGTCCGTTGGAGTTGATAAAGGGTTGGGGCAGGGCAGCGACTCTCGCCGTGACATTTTGAACCATGGCAGTTCCTAAAAGCTGCACTGGTTTTTTCGGCTGTAGTTTCACTTCCAAATTGCTTTGAATCAGCCCAGTTTGTAGTGTGAGCGGAATCTGAATCAGCCGACTCACTTCTGGCGCATTTAAGTCATTGCCGGTTACTGCCACATTAATCTCGCCGGTTGGGGGAAGACCTTCTCCTTGAACCTGAAACTTTCCCCCAGCGACCAACTGACCGTCTAAGTCAAACTGAATGACTCGGTTGTCATTGAGAAAACGAGCTTTGCCCTCTGGCACTTGCGCCGGTACTGGTTTTTGGAGCTTGCCTGCCTGCGATCTTGGCACCAATACCACATCTGCATCTCGCAGCCGCAACACTTTTAAGTTGACTTTGATCGGACCTGGCTGGCGACGCTGAATGTTGAGGTTAACCCATCTGCGATCTTCATCCTGCTCGATGTATACATCTGGCTTCACTAGGGTAACGTCCAAGTTGAGGGTGCGGTTCAACAAGAGCTGCACCGGGTTGTACGATACCTCTACGGCTTTGACATCAGCACGATCGCGATCGGTTGAGGTTGCGGGTAGTTCGGAGGGACCAAAGCGCAGACCGGTCAGAGAAAAACTCTCTACGTTACCGAGATTGACGGGTCGCTTGAGGAGCCCCGCGACATTTTGCTCGACCATGGGTGCAAGCTGTCGCTGGATAAAAAACCAAACCCAGGTCGCACCGCCTCCCAGTCCAGCCAGCACCACAAAACCTAGGACTAACCATAAACGGCGCTGCTGTCTGCGTCGCGACCTTCTAGCCGAAGCTGGTTGTGATTCATTACCTAAGTTGGGTTCCGGCTCATTGCCTGGATTGGGGGAGTTAGTCATCTTCTCCTCTTATTGCACCGCACACTACAGATGGCATCGCTACTTCTTAAAACTGTCCCACTTAGGAGCTGTTCTAAAGACAACTCGATTCTCCGTCTCGACAACTGGTACAGTTATCCGTGACGATGGTTAGGACGCGGAGTGTTCCCTGCCCAATGCTATGTCAGATTGTCCGAACATTGAACTCATAGCTATTCACTTGGGCTGAGACAGGGTCTTAGATGCGATCGCCTTTTATCAACACGTTCCCCCAATTAGCCATTACCTATTCCCGATTCCCCATTACCCCATGCGTTTTTGCAACAGCTTTTTGGCTTTCTCCACTTCTGACTCAGGCACGTAGTACTGTTGGTGATAATAGTAGGAACTCGTAGTGTAACGCTTAACTCCGTTGGCCACTGTCCCTAAAACAGTAGCGTTAGAAATTTTCATCCCATCTAAGACTTGACCCAGAGCAGCGCGATCGGTTCTACCCAAACCAACAATCAGGACAACGCCATCGGTCTGCGCTGACAGCAGCCGCCCGTCAGCGAGTTCTAGCGCGGGTGGCGTGTCATAAATCACCAGATCGAACACAGCGTGAAACTGCTCCATCAAATACTGCATTTTCTTAGAGCAGAGCAGACGGGTGGGATCGGGAGGTTGTTGTCCGGCGGTCAACACATAAAGGTGATCCCACATCGGCAATCGCTGAATTGCCTGCTTAGCAGGCAAACCAGTTGCAATCACATTACTCAATCCAGACTGATTCTCTAGACCCAATAGAGTATGTACTCGGGGTCGTCGCAGGTCAGCATCCACCAGTAATACCCGCTGACCCATCGCGGCTGCGGCTTGAGCTAGGTGAACGGCAACGGTAGACTTCCCATCTCCCGGTGTTGCCGAGCTAATCACGAGCGAGTGGATGGGTGTATCGCTGCCGAGAAAGCGAATATTCGTATGCAGAGAGCGAAACGCTTCGATAAAGGGAGACGATTTGAACCAGTGAGGCTTGCGGCGCTCTTGCTGAGTCGTTGTCAACTCTTGCTCGGAGGGCAACTCCTCTGCCAGACTTTCTACTGGCATCAACGTTTTGAGGCGTTTGTAGTAAGGAATCACACCCAGCAGAGGTAGTTTAGTACGGTCTTTGAGTTCGTTGGGGGAGTGGAACACATTGTCTAATCGTTCCACTAGTAGAGCGATCCCTAGACCCAATAGTAAACCGGCGATCGCACCCAACATGATGTTCCTCTCTGTCTTGGGCGAAACCGGAACCTCAGGCACTTTGGGTTTCAAAATAATCTGCCAGGGCAGTGATTTTTGCGCCACTTCAATTTCTAGACCTTCCCGCACTGAGAGAAAACGGTTAAAGCTTTCCGTAGCGACAGTGAGTTCTCGCTGTAAATCGGTGTACTGGCGAGCAATCACGGGCATTTGTTTGACTTCTATGTTGATGCTGCTAGCGGCCTGAGCGATCGAATTTTGCCGCACTTGCAACACCTGGATCTGGTTAGCGGCATCGACCAGTTGCCGAGAGAGTTCCAAGCGGAGGGAACTGGGTGAATCGTTTTTCACTCCAGCCTGCTGAAGATTTTGCCCCAGCACTTTTTGAGATTCTTGTTGCAGGAGGGGTAATAGACTGCGTTGCTGTTCGCGCAGTGCCTGGATGGTTGGACTATCCTCGGTAAATCGGGTTGACTCCTTAGCCAGTTTGGTTTCAATATCTTGCAGCTGATTGAGTAACTGCTGGTAGCGAGGCGCTTCGGAAAGCGAGGCTGTAGCGATCGCTTGATTGGGTGATAATCCCAACTGCGATGAGAGCGTAGCGTAGAGAGACTGAGCTTCTCTGAGTTTGATTTGAGTGTCTAATTGCTCTTGCTCGATCGCGCTGACACGATTGGACAACTGTTGGGATTGACTTTCTGGATCGAGGAGATTGTTCTGCTGGCGAAACGATTGTAACTGCCCCTGGAGTTTGTCTACACGGGAGCGCAATCCCGGTAATTGATTGTCTACAAACTGAATTCCCTGCTTCAGGTTCGTTTGGCGTTCTTGCAGCGAGTACCGCAGATACCCTCTAGCCACTTGGTGCAGGACGCAGCGAACTCTTTGTGGGTCAGTATCGCGGTAGCGGACTTCTAAAATTTTAGTTTCTTGCAGTCGGCTAATCAGCAATTCGCCACCATTAATCAGAGAATCGTAGGTGACATCTTGACTGTTTTTACAGCTCTTTTCGATTTCTTTGATGATGGGAGCCATTAAATTCGGACTCCGTAACACTTCAATCTGAGTGTCGTAATCCAGCGCTCCCGGCGACTCGCTCACACCGGGAACTTGCGTCAGTTTGTCTAAATTCCCTTCGTCTGTTACGGGTTCCACAAGCAGCTGGAACCGACTTTCGTACTTCGGCGTCTGACTGACTGTCCAGAATCCAATTGCTGATGTGGCTGCGATCGCTACACCTGCAATGACTAAAGCGCGACGCCGTACTACACTCAATAGTTGCCGAAGATTGAGTTCATCGGGAGTCGGATCGGGAAGCGGTGTCGGGGTTCGGAGCGGCTGGGACGGCAAATGCTTCCCATTTCCATTATTCGGTAACGTGCCATTGAAATTGCCTATCTCCATTTTGCCCCCCAAACCAGTGTATTCATTGAGAGCTACAGTCAAAAACTGACTCGTTTTATTCTCTAGCAGGTATGTTCAGGATAGTACACATAAAATTGGCTAGTTGGGAAGTCTTCTGGTGTGGCTCAATCGATAAATCTTTATTGCCCTATGTTACAAAGCTTTCGGGAGCATTTCCTCTAGCTGATGTGACGCCTTACTAGACCAGGTAAGCCAAGGTAACGGTAAGCTTTCTTGTTCGACGCGAAGCAACGAGGTTAAAGCTATTTTAGGATGCGATCGCGCGAACCAACCTCCTGAAAAATTCTCTAGCTAAAGTTAAACCAGAGAGTTAATGAGCGAGCTGTGGTGTATGGTCATGGTTACTCTTTTAGCGGCAAAAGAGTAACCAATATCCGCCAAATCCCTTACTTGAAGATATTGAATAAATTGAAGATTGAGAAGAAGTTGGTCACAGGCCCCAATACGGTTTCCAGCGTATCGCCAATGGTGGCAATGGTAGAGCGCTTAACAACAATTACATCGTTATTGCGGAGAACCGGGTTGCTTTGTGCATTGATTTCCTGACCCAAATCCACGTTGATTGTCCGTTTTTCAACGGTGCCATTGGCGTTCAAGCGAATCAGATCCACGGACGTCTTACGGGCACGCTTGTTATCAAATCCACCCGCTGCTAGTATGGCTTGATTCAGCGGCGTGTTGGGGGGGATTGGGATGGCACCGGGTTTGGTCACTTCCCCAACTACGTTGACGACAATTGTATTGGGAGCAAAGCTAGCGTTACCGAGTTCTCTTGCCTCGGCTGGATCGAGGGCAGTAGCCGTGGGAATGGTAATCACATCTCCTTCTTGGAGCAGGATATCTTCGGTTAGAGTACCCGATCGCAACAGATCCCATAGATCGACGTTGATTGTGCGAGGTTCACCTGTACGAGAGCTACGACGTAGGGTGATCGAGCGAATATCCGCCATGGAGGTAATACCCCCAGCAATCTGAATCGCTTTAGTAATCGTCGGTGGTCCCCCTTCTCCACCTCCAGCAGTTGCGCCCGTCGTACCGCCTGTGACGGCGGCCGTCGCCCCCCCTGTTCCAGCGCCACCTCCGGTTACGGCATACGTTCCAGGTCGATTGACTTCTCCAACTACAGCCACGTTAACCGGCTTAATTTCTCGTGAGGCGAAGCTCGCATCCGCAAGGAGACGAGTATCAACGGGATCGACGGTTGCGGACGTGGGGATCAAAATCGAGTCTCCATCTCTCAAAATTACGTCTTGGGAGAGATTGCCCCCCTTGAGTAACGCTGAAAGATCGGCAATGTAGGTTTGTTCGGTCGAAGGGCCAGTGCGACGCCGAATTTGCACCTCCCCAATCGCGGCTGATAGCGTAATGCCCCCAGCTTGGGTCATAGCTTGCGTTAAGGTGGGAAATTGACCGGCGGCCACACCTGGACCGACCGCACCACCTGGGTTGAAGGTGTAGGTACCGGGACGGTTGACTTCACCGGCTAGCGCCACATTCACGGGGCGGGCTGCTACTAAACTGAGGGTAACGATGGGGCGTCTCACATAGCGAGCATACCGCGATGAAATCAAATCAGTCGCTTGCTGGAGGGTCAACCCCCGAACAGAGATGTTACCAATTACGGGTAAGTTCAGCGTGCCATCCACCAAAACCACATACTCGCCGCTGTATTCTGGGACGTCAAAGACATCCATTTTGATGCGATCGCTCGGTCCGAGCAAGTACGGGGTTTCTGGGGGCAAGCGATTAAACTGAGCGGGTCCTCTAGCTGGACCACCTGAGGAAGGAGAACCCGGAGAAAACGTAGGGACTTGCGCTAGGGCAGGCCCTGAAACAGTAACAGTCAGACAGGCTAGCAGGGTTAAACCTTTAGCCGATTGAGTTAGGGGACTTCTCGAACCACTACCCCTCATACCAATTTGATTAAAAATCTCAAGACGTCTCTTTGCGCTCACGTTAACCAGTATCCGTTACAGAAATATTGACTCTCTCTTCTACAAAGTCATCCGAATTTTACAGAAAGTTCCGGCAAGCGCCAGGATGATATAAAATTCCCAAAACTCGTGTAACTTTGATCTATCAACTCAACTTCGGGAGAGTAGGAAAGGTGATGAGGAAAGCCAGATGCACGGGTTGTTTCTATCAATTCAGCAAAAATTTTCGCTGCTGGAAGTACATCTTAGTCGGCTCTATCCTAAGCAGTACTATGCTATCCGCTGCTGTAGGTGTTGCCAATACTGGGGGAACCCAACCAGCGAACGCTCCAGCGCATGGGAATCACAGCAGTTCTTTAGGTGCATCTCTCCTGAATAATCTGTTGGGTGCTGATGCCTTGCGTCCCCAAACCCAAACAGGACGCTCACCAGGTAGACCGCAACCTGCAATGCGATCGCGAACGCAGTTGGCTCAAAGTAGAACCTTTCCTGATATTCAGGGAAATTGGGCAAGGACGTTTATTGAAGCGTTGGCAGAGCGAGGTATCATCAAGGGCTTTCCCGATGGCACGTTCCGACCGGATGAGCCAGTGACTCGCGCTCAGTTTGCAGCGATGATTCGTCAGGCGTTCCCAGGACAACCGAAACGGCAAGGAACCAATTTTGTTGATGTATCTGTAAATTACTGGGGTTACGATGCAATTCAGGCTGCTTATCGTTTGGGATTTTTAGAAGGATATCCTAATAATGTTTTTATTCCCGAACAAAATATTCCTCGCGTCCAAGTACTAGTCTCTTTAGCGACTGGACTCGAGCTGTCTCCACCCGCTCAAGTCGCCACAATTCTCAATCAAAGTTTTCAAGACGCGGCACAAATTCCTGACTATGCCCGCAATCAAATCGCCTCGGCAACCCTCAATCAATTGGTAGTCAATTACCCAGACGTTGCGCTCTTAAATCCCAATCAGAATGCAACGCGTGCCGATGTCGCTGCATTCATCTATCAGGCACTAGTGAAGGAAGGCAGCCTCCCCTCAGTGAATGCGACAGATGTTGCCTCCCAGTACATTGTTGGTTACAAACCCCCCATTGCCAAACCCCCGACGCCCTCACCCGACCAAGTCGCTGCCCTGCGACAACAATTGCTCCTACCCAATCCACCCGTGGTCGAACGACTCCGGCGAATTATTGGTGGCGGTTCGAGTATCAGTACACCAACAGCATTTGGCGCGCAGAGCGGTGACTTTTTCTTGGGGGGAACTTATCAAAACCGAGCCCGCTTTACCGACTTGGATGATGGCGCTGTTGTCTTGGGTTTTGGGTTAGGCGATGCTCAGAAGCTGGTGGCTTTAGAGACAGCGGTTACGTCGTACTCTACGATTCGACAAGATTTTTTCACCAATGGCGGCGTCAGCTTCAAATTACATCACCTGTTTCCCGGCAGCTTGGGAGTTGCCTTTGGTGTTGAGAATGCCATTAACTGGGGTGATATTGATGCTGGCAGAAGCTTTTACGGTGTCGTGAGTAAAGTGATTCAGCTAAAGCCCAGGGTGTCTGACCCCTTGAGCCAGCTGACTGTTTCTGCGGGGGTGGGTAGCGGTCGTTTTCGTTCGGAAGATGACGTGAGAAATGACACTGGTTCTGCCAATGTGTTTGGGAGCGTTGGGCTACGAGTCGCTGAACCCATTTCCCTGATTGGTGAGTGGACGGGACAAGATTTGAATATCGGAGCCTCCATTGCTCCAATTCCGGGAGTGCCACTCGTGATTACCCCAGCAGCGGCTGACATTACTGGTAACGCTGGTGATGGCGCTCGGTTTATCTTAGGAGTTGGGTACGGTATTACGTTCTAGGTCGCGTTGAGGTAGGAAGGAAGCTCATGAATATTAGGCATTTGAGTTTACACATTGGATTGGGTGTTGTCCTCGGGATGGGCAGTGTGATGTCTGGAAACCCAGCCCAAGCGCAAACCGGTAACCAATCCGATACGACAGGCGCAATCGTTACCACGAGCGATATTACGGGTGGTGCGTTCGCTCCTAGTGGAGGAGGGCGGAGAACTATTGTGTTCAGAACCAATGACATTAAAAATTCTGTCTACAACGCAGCGGGTACGCTCAACCAGCAACTAGCCGCACGAGTTTTACCGATTGTCGCTACTGGGCCTCAAACGGCAATTTCAGCAGCGGTGCAGCAAAACTTAGAATGTGTCTTGACAGAGCGGACTAACACCGGGAATTGTATTGACCAGCTGGCGAACGCTCTGGCTAACGCTGGCGCAGATCCAACTCTCGCTCGAAACCTGGTATCTAGCTTGCGAGGGCTAACGAATGGTGGCAAAGTTGATGCCGCTCAGTTTGATGCGGTGGTCAGAGCTTACAATGCTTTCATTAATGGTAGTAATGTGGCACTTTTGAGCAACCCTCCCGAAGAACTGCGGGCAATTCAATCTGTATTGTCCATCCTGCTCAATGCCGCCTATGCCCGTAGTTAGCAAAGTGATGGATTCATTCTGACTTGACACAAGCTCTTTCACGCCAGCCGTCCCTTAAAGAATTCGTAAAGTTTAGGACTGCAACGCGGTGAAAGAGCTTGTCATCTATGAGCACAACTAAGTTCGTCCTGAGAATTAGCGGAGTTTCTGTATAAATGGACAGAACCTTCGATCAGGAGCCTATTTGTGCCAAATAATCAGTTGAGTGTGGGTGAAGCGAAGCCTGAGCCGAGGGGTTTATCGGAAGACTGTGACTCTGTGTGGGCTTCATCCCTAAAACGTGTTCCAACCTTAGCTATTTATACCTTAGCAGCGCTGGCAGCGCAAGATTTATCTCATCAGGCATTAGCAAATCCTGCTGCTGGTCTATCAGAATTGCCTCAGCTGAAAGAGGCGAGCAATGTTGTTGTGCCAGAACAAAGTGAAACGACCAACGATCGCGTGAGTATTGCGGTCGCTTCACCAGAATCCATATCGGGACAAGAATTTGCCCCCAAATCTTCTTTACCGATTGAGGCGGCAACAACTCAACTGGCTGCTCAACCCATTCAGGAAGCGCAAAACGCCGTTGTCCCAACTGTGGAAAATTCTGCTCAGCTGGCAACCCCTACCAGCATCGCGCCTCCAGAAGCCGACGTGACACCAGCGCGAACATCGGTCTCTGCGCCAAACGATCGCTTGCCTCTGGCAGAATCAGCACCCTTGAAGCAATCGTCAGTTGTCGCTGCGCGATCGAATGCGATCGCGCCGCCAGCAGCCACTCAGCTTGCTTCAGCCCAGAACCTTGCCGATCTACAGAGCCGCAGCGCGCGAGATTTGCTAAATGCTCCAACGCCTGAGCCGGTGGTAATGGCTTCCTCTGTGTCCAACACTACAACTCAGGAACCTGGGGTAACTGTCGCCCAAGCTACGCCAACGACATCCCGCCAAGATGTCGAACAGCTGCAAAACGATTTGCGATCGCTCGAAGACATCAAGGTGAATGGAGATTTCCAAGCCTCTCCAGCGTTGAGTATTGTCATTCCCACAGCCTTCGGCCTGGATAAAAACACAGGCTTTATCAGCGGCTCGTTCCAATCGCGAACCCGCTACACGAACCAAGCAGATGGAGGTTTGGGGATTGGGATTGGGTTAGGCGATGCCCAAAAAGCCGTCGGTGTCGAACTCTCTTATGCCCTTGCCAGCTTCGGTGGCAGTCGAGCTTTTGGTAGCGGTGGCTTTAACGCCAAAGTGCATCGTCAACTCCCCAATGGCTTTGCCGTCGCCGCTGGCTGGAATGGCTTTTTAAATGTTGGTGATAAAAATGACTTTGAAAACTCCGTCTATGGAGTAGTGAGCAAAATCATCAAGACAAGAGAAGACATTAACCAGCCATTTAGTCGAGTTGCTCTGACAGCGGGTGTCGGCAGCGGACAATTCCGAAGTGAGAATGATGCCGTTAAAGATTCTGGTGGAGTTAACGTCTTTGGCAACGTTGCCGTGCGGGTCGCTCGACCCGTCAGTGTGATCGCGGAATGGAGCGGTCAAGACCTAGGAGTAGGCGTTTCCCTCGCGCCCTTCAAAAATATCCCGCTCGTGATTACTCCAGCCGTGCGGGACATCGTCGGTGCGGGAGACGGACCGCGCTTTGTTTTGGGTACTGGTTTAGCCTTCAAGTTTTAAGTCCACAAGTTAGGAGCGAACGTCATGCATAGAAAAAAATGGCTGACTTTGATGATCGGCACCTCACTGGTTGGCAGTGCGTTCAACGCACTGCCCGCTAAGGCTGGCGATCTGACTCAGTCAGACATCACGGGAACCAACATTTGGAACGGCACAGCCCCCATCTTTGAGAACGAGGGAAAACTCGATCCCAACATTATCGATAATGCTCGCCGTCTTTCTCGCGACCTAGACAATGCCTCTACCGGATGTGCCAACGCTAAACCCACTGGACCGCGCCGATTTGCGAGAGGACCAGCCCCCAGTGAGCCCTGTATTAGTCCAGAGTGCGAGCGCCTCAATGGCTTGGTGCAGGAAAGCCGAGGCTTTTTAACGGATGTAAACCGCCAGGTTCAAGAGGCTAAAACGAATCGAACCTCTCAACTCTGGTAGAGTTTCCCCCTAATCGATCGACCAATCCAGTGAAGTCAGAAAGTCATCATGCAACGCAACAATACGACTAACTTTAAAGGATTACGAAATCTCAAGGACACCAATCTCTTGAGCGCAATGGCGCGCAAAGTGCTGCCGCTAGCTGCGATCGCATCACTGTCCGCGACGGGACTCTTGAGTACCTTTCCCAAGCCTGCTCAAGCGGTAGACCAGTTCGATACCAACGGTATTCAGTTCGATGTCGATACGATTGTGGAGTTTGAATTTGTCCAATCCCATGGAGCCTACCAGTCAACTTTCGGCGTGATCGATTTAGACACGCGGGAAAAGACGCCATTGATTTCGGAAGTCAAACC